>JANQMQ010000037.1 GCA_028279995.1 Candidatus Phaeomarinibacter sp.
TGCAATCCTGGGTCTATTGGGCTGCAAAGCGGGTAGTTGAATTGGCGTTCGTGTGTCCTGTTGGGAGGACGAGGTGACGGCTGCTGCCATCGTCAAAGATGCGCCTTACCTCAAGGCCGAAGACTTCCTGGATCATCTCGGGCAGCAGAACGTCTTCGGGCGATCCCAATGCGGCCAATTGCCCGTGGGATAGGACAGCAACACGGTCGGCATACAAGGCTGCAAGGTTGAGGTCGTGAACAACCGCAACTACACCGACTCCCTGCTGGGCCAGTTCTTTTGCGAGATGCAGGGTCGCATGCTGGTGCGCCAGATCCAGACTGGCGGTTGGTTCATCAAGAAGCAGATAACGCGGAGTAGTAGTGCCTGCTTGCCGCCAGCTTTGTGCGAGCACGCGGGCAAGCTGGACACGTTGCTGTTCGCCGCCGGAGAGCCTCGTGTATGAACGTGCCGCGAGCGCGGTAACGTCCGTAGCGGCCATGCTCCAGGCTATTGCCGTGTTGTCTGCTTCAAAGTCTGATTCGTGCCTGAAGGGCTCGCGTCCCATGGCGACCACGTCTTTGACCTTGAAGGGAAAGGTGAGGGACGCGTGTTGGGGCATCAAAGAGCGCTGGCAAGCAAGTTCCGACGCTGACAGTGCACGGATGTCTGTTCCGTTGATGATTGCTGAGCCGGTGTCTGGATGCATCTCGCCACTAAGAATGCGTAGCAATGTGGACTTGCCGGCACCATTTGGGCCGATGATCACCATGACCTCACCGGGTTTGATGTCCATCGAGATATCGGTAAGTACGGGACGGGAACTGAGACTGACAGACAGACTGTCGGCAATGAGGGCTACCATGCTGCACCGTCCCGCCCGGCGCGACGCAGAAGCCAGAGGAAAAAGGGAGCGCCAAGCAATGCTGTGAGGATGCCGATCGGAAGTTCCGCGGGGGGGGCAAGGTTCCGGGCAGCCACATCAGCCCATAGCAGCAGCGCGGCGCCGCCAATGGCCGAGGCAGGAAGCAGGACACGGTGGTCCGGACCGATCACCAGTCGCAGCAAGTGTGGAACGACGATACCCACAAAGCCGATCATGCCGCTTACAGCAACAGCTGCGCCGACGCCTGCGGCGACCAGAACCACCGCGATGTTTTTGAACCTGTCAACTGATAACCCAAGCGAGGCAGCTTCGCGTTCACCCAGAAGAATGAGATTGAGATTGCGCGTCAGCATTGGAACCGCCGCCAACATCAGCCCCATGAGAATGAGGGCAGGGACGATGGCTCCCCATGTCGCGCTTCCCAGACTTCCTAGCATCCAGAAATTGATGGCCCTGAGTTGCTCATCATTGCTGATGAACATCATCAGACCCATCAGTGCGCCGCCAATCGCCGTAATGGCTATGCCGGCGAGCAGCATTGTGAGAACGGGAGTCTGACCTCCAACGCGTGCAACTGCCATCACTGTCAGAGTAGCGACAAGTCCGCCTAGGAAGGCCGTAAATGGGAGAATGTAAAGGAGGCCAATACTGACAAACGAGATCATGCCCCCGAGCGCGATGGTGGCCACAGCTGCTGCCCCGGCACCGGCCGAGACGCCGATAATGGATGGTTCCGCTAATGGGTTTCGAAAGAGGGCCTGAAGAACGGCTCCCGCCACAGCGAGACTTGCGCCCACTGCAACTCCCAGCGCCACGCGTGGCCCGCGTACATCAAGAAAAATCGTTCGCGCCACAGGGTCCGCAGCTTCGGCCCCAATGAAAGCACCCCACAGCTCGGAGGCAAGCACGGCCAGAGACAGATCTGCTGATCCTGTGGTCAGGCCGGCAGCGGCTCCTGCCAGGGCAATGAATGTCAGGACCGGCAGGAACAGGATACCTGACAGAGAGGCTTCGTTTGAGGAGGTTGAACCTGGAGCCGCAGTGATAGTCACATCTAGCTCCCGGTCAGGCTCATGCGTCCAGAGGGCGCCTGCTGTCTTCCTGCAAGAGGGATATTGGCATCTGGATGGAACAACTCAGCGAGGTCTGCGATCGCTTGTGGCGTCCTTGGCCCAAAACCCAGCAGATAGAGGCTGTCTGCAATAATGACGCGCCCTTCCTGGCCTGCTGTGGTTTTGGAAATTACATCGAAGTCCGCCAGCGCATCTTCACCGCCAAGTATCATGACAACATGGCTTGGTATGATGATGAAATCCGGATCTGCAGCAAGGACAGGTTCCAGTGACAGGGGTTTGTAGCCTTCAAGTGTCGGCAGGGCGAGGCGCCCACCGGCCATTGTGATAACTGCCTCTGCTGCCGTGTTCCGGCCTGCTCCAAGGAGCGGGCCAGAACCCGCGTTGAGGATGAGAAGGGCCGACGGCTTTTCAGTTGTGGGAACGGCGCTCGCCAACTCGCTGAACTGCGTTTCTACAGTTGCAGCAAACTCGCTCGCCCGGGCCGCATTACCTGCTGCCGCTCCCACAGTTTCGATGAGTGTTGATACCCCGTCAGGTGTCCATGGGGTTGCGACGTCCACGACATCAATATCTGAGCTCTTGATTTGAGCAACAGCTGCCGCAGGTCCCGCACCTTCCCCAAGCAGGATGAGGTCGGGGCGCATCCCAAGAACGCCTTCTGCAGACAGCTGGCGAAGATAGCCAACTTTCGGCAGGGCTCTGGCAGCGGCTGGAAACATGCTTGTTGTGTCAGCAGCCAGAATCCGGTCGCCATGGCCCAGAGAGTAAAGTGTTTCGGTGACGGCGCCGCCAACGGAAACAATTTTCTCTGGCGCAGCATTCTCGGCTGGCAGCGCTTCTGCATGGGCGTGAGGAGGTGTCCCGGTCAGAAGCGCTGCCCCTCC
>JANQMQ010000038.1 GCA_028279995.1 Candidatus Phaeomarinibacter sp.
GCACCGGTCTCCAAAACCGGGGGTTGGGGGTTCGAGTCCCTCCACTCCTGCCAGCCACACCGAAGTGAGTTTGGGTGGGGCGGCAGGGCCAGGCGTGAAGGTATCCCGCGTGGCACAAATCCAGTCCTGAGAGTTGACAGGACACCAAGCGATAAAGGCGCGAGAGAGCGTGGCAAAAGACGTAGCTAGCAAGAAGAAGACCGGGCCGCTGGAATTTGCCCAGCAGGTGCGGTCAGAGACGTCCAAGGTGACGTGGCCGACACGCCGCGAAACAGCCATCACCACGGTCATGGTATTCATCATGGTTGCACTGGCATCTATCTTCTTCTTTCTCGCAGATCAGATCCTGAGCTGGGGCGTGCAGCTGCTGCTGAACGTCAGCCTCTAGGTCCACGCTCAAGGCGGCGAAGAAAACTCAGGTTTGCACCCCAACGGGGCGGGCCACCAGACAAGGATAACCGCGCACATGGCGCATCGTTGGTACATCGTTCATAGCTACTCCAACTTCGAAAAGAAGGTGGCGGACAGCATTAAGGAACAGGCTGTTCAGCAGGGCCTTGAGGATTGCTTCGAGGAAGTGCTGGTGCCGACTGAGGAAGTGGTTGAAGTTCGCCGCGGTCAGAAGGTCAACACGGAACGCAAGTTCTTCCCTGGCTATGTCCTGGTCAAAATGGACCTCACCGACGAGGCCCACCATCTCGTCAAGAACACGCCGAAGGTCACAGGTTTTCTTGGATCGGAATCCAAGCCGCAGCCGGTCTCCCAGGCAGAGGTCGATCGTATCCTGAACCAGGTTCAGGAAGGCGTTGAAAGGCCCAAGCCTTCGATCTCTTTCGAGATTGGCGAGGAAGTCCGCGTTATCGACGGACCGTTTGCGTCCTTCTCCGGCCTTGTTGAAGAAGTTGATGAAGATGCGGCGCGCCTCAAGGTGGCCGTGTCAATCTTCGGACGTCCGACGCCTGTGGAACTTGAGTACGGCCAGGTCGACAAGACCTGAGGATACGGGCTGGCTGAAAAATCAGCCGCCCCACTAGTAATTCCAGGGACTTTGGGGTATCTCCTGCGGCCTTGGACGAAGCGCCTCGCTCCTGATCGGGTTTGCCGATCATGGATTGGGGCGTTTTCTCTTGAAGAAATCCGTGGGAGGCACAGCCAGTGCCGCACCACGGTCCTTCGAAGTAAATCTCAGGTTTTCTCTCGTTTTGAGGAGCCTGGAAGGAGAAGAAATGGCGAAGAAGATTATCGGCTACCTGAAGCTTCAGGTGCCGGCAGGGGCGGCCAATCCGTCCCCTCCCATCGGCCCGGCGCTCGGTCAGCGTGGCCTGAACATCATGGAATTCTGCAAAGCGTTCAACGCCAAGACGCAGGGCATGGAAAACGGCATGCCTGTCCCGACGATCGTCACGATCTATCAGGACAAGTCCTTCACGTTCATCACGAAGAAGCCGCCGGCAAGCTACTACCTCAAGAAAGCCGCCAAGCTGAACAAGGGGTCCCAGAAGCCCGGTACGGAAGTGGCTGGCAAGGTCACCATGAAGCAGGTCCGCGAAATCGCGGAAGAAAAGCTCAGTGACCTCAACGCAAACGACATCGACGCCGCAGCCCTGATTATCGCAGGCTCCGCGCGCTCCATGGGTATCGAGGTGGTGGGCTAAATCATGGCAAAAGCAGGTAAGAACATCACCGCTTCCCGTGAAGCGATTGATCGCAAGAAGCTCTACACGCTCGATGAAGCTGTGAAGCTCGTGAAAGATGGCGCCAAGGCCAAGTTCGACGAAACTGTTGAAGTGGCCATGAACCTGGGTGTTGATCCGCGTCATGCTGACCAGATGGTCCGCGGCGTGTGTTCCCTTCCAAACGGCTCAGGCCGCGGCGCTCGGGTTGCCGTATTCGCCAAGGGCGACAAGGCCGACGAGGCCAAAGCGGCAGGTGCAGACATTGTCGGTGCTGAAGACCTGATGGAAGAAGTGCAGGGCGGCAAGATCGATTTCGACAAGTGCATCGCCACACCGGACATGATGCCGCTGGTCGGTCGTCTGGGTAAGGTGCTCGGCCCCCGTAACCTGATGCCGAACCCGAAGGTTGGCACGGTGACACCGGATGTTGCCGAAGCGGTGAAGGCTGCCAAGGGCGGTGCGGTTGAATTCCGCGTTGAGAAGGCCGGTGTGCTGCAGGCAGGTGTCGGCAAGGCCAGCTTCTCAGCGGAGCAGATCAGCCAGAACATCTCAGCATTCGTGGATGCGGTGCAGAAGGCCAAACCGTCAGGCGCCAAGGGCAATTTTGTGAAGCGCGTCAGCGTCAGCTCCACAATGGGCCCGGGCGTGAAGGTCGATCCTTCCAGCATTTCGGCTGAGAGCTAAAGAACAAACCGCATCTATCTGGATGCGTTACGAGATTCACTTTCATCAATCCGTTTGGTGAGAGTGAGAGGCCGGGAAACCGGCCTTGCCCTGTCCGTGATTGCGGGTGTCCAAGGGAATTTTTCCGGAGGACTTAATGACCGCCTGCATTAGACGGGACGACCCGAATTCGGGCCGCTTCTGGCCGATGTTGTGTGAGGGGAGACATCCCCA
>JANQMQ010000048.1 GCA_028279995.1 Candidatus Phaeomarinibacter sp.
CGGGGATGATGATGCGGATCGGATGCTGATGGCGGCAACCGGCGTTTACAAGGTGGCATCCCGTGACTGAAGCCCGCGATGCCCTCAAGGGCGACAACGAGCGCCCCGCCCTGCCTTCTCCGCGGCCCACTCAGCCGCTGGACGGCTATGAGCCGATGGAAATCCGCGATCCGTTCGAGGCCTTTGTCGGTCCGTTCTACAGCGAGACGGCGGAGAATGACGGGCTGGAGCGCAAGGAAGCGTTCTTTGTGGATGACCGCCATGTGGACGCGGCAGGCAAGCTGCACCCGGGCATGTTGATGACCTTTGCAGACGCCATTGTCGGTGGCACGGCGTGGAATTCCTCCGGGCGCAGGCCATGCGTAACCCTCAGTATGCAGACGAGTTACACTGGCACTGCCAAGGAGGGCGATCTGGTCGTCGGGCATACGCGGCTGACCCGCAAGACCCGCGCCGTAGTGTTCTGCGCCGCGGATTTCTTCGTAGGCGATGAGCTGATCTGCCAGAGCACCAGCCTGTGGAAAGTGCTCGGCGAACACTGACCTGTGCTTACGTCACAGGTAATTGTGACGCGTCGCAGAATTGATAGCCTTTCTTCCCACAGAGCGGCGCCCGGACAAAACCGGGCGCATCGGGGGAGGTGCGGACATGCTTGGGTTTCGGATTCATCTGGCTATCATCTGGACCGTGTTGCTGATCTACACGGCAATCGTCATTGCCGATCACGGCTGGGGACTGCTGCCGATCTTCTTCGGCGACATGCTGAAGATGGAATGGCCGGGGCAGTTCAACCTTGATTTTCTCGGGTTTCTGACCCTCTCCGCCCTATGGCTCACCTGGCGTCATCACTTCACGCCGGGCGCTTTTGTGCTGGGCCTGTGTGGGCTGTTCGGCGGCATCGGCTTTCTGGCGCCTTACCTGATGTGGGCGAGTTTTGACGCTGAGGGTGACATCAAGACGCTTTTTCTGGGCAAGCAGCGCGCCGCTGCCAGCTAGGCTTTTGATCAAAGACAACAGACAAGGAAACGCAGCATGATGATCCTTCGCATCGTCGCCATCTTCTATTTCGTCGCCGTTGCGGCGCTCACTTACACTGCCGCGAGTCAGACCGGCATGAACTTGAGTGAGGTCTTCATCGGCGATATCACCGCAATGAACTGGTCCGGTCAGTTCAATGTGGATTTCCTGGCCTACCTCAGCCTGTCCGCCATCTGGATCGGCTGGCGGCACAAGTTTTCAACCGGCGGCATTTTGCTGATGCCACTGGCGCAGGTGGGTGGGATCCTGTTTCTGACACCGTATCTTCTCTGGGCGATCGCAGACGCCAAGGGTGACCCTGTGAAGCTCCTTGTCGGCGACCGGGCATCGGCCTAGGAGGTCATTGGTTCAACAGGCGACGTTGAACGTTACGGCAATCTTGCGCACGCGCTTGTCGGGCCAGGCCATCCAGCCGTAATCCTCGGGGTCTGCGACATCGACGCTTTCGCAGTGGGCATCGCCCGGTCGGAGCACCCGGGTGATGAGGTCCGCGACACGTGCGGCCAGTTCATCCTCTATGGATGCCGCATAGGCTGCCGCGGGCACAAGGAAACTTGTGTCCTTCGGCCAGATCTCGGGCTTTCGGCCTGTGCCGGCATCCTGACGTTCATAGCGCACCGTCATGAACTGGGAATAGCTTTCAGGAAAGACAGCGCGCACGGCCTCGGTGAGTTCTTCAGGTGGCGTTACCACAGTCATGTCCGCGGCAGGTCGCAGGGTCGGCGCGGCAGTCCCGTCAGCATTGACACCCTGCGTGCCTGCAATAGTCACCAGGCCAACGAGTGCGGCCACACCCAGAAATTGTCTTGTCATGTGCTTGTCCTCCCGCACCCCGTGCCGGACGACTATAGCCGATGCGGCGGTTCAGACGATCCAGTAGATGGCGCCAATGATCATACCCCACAAACCAAGCGTGAGACCTAGCGCTAACAGATGCAGCCATCCGACAGGCCACCGGTCGACGGCAGTATCAACCGGCAAAGCCTGTTGAGGCTTTGCACCGGGGAAGTCAATAATGGTGGCACCTGTTGTCATCAAAAACCGCAGACTGGAATTGAAGACACGATACTGACCCAGGCACCGGCACCTGTCTGTCAGCCTGATGACACTTCCTTTCGTTTCTTCAACGCCGGGGTTTTGCAACACAATCGCGATCAAGAAGACCGAAACCTAACTAGGGAAACAAAATGGCCATCGACTACGACCACATCATGTCGCTCACCTCCAAGGGTGAGCGGTTCTCATATGGCGACCGGGAAACCATGCTCTACGCCCTGGGTGTTGGCATGGCGCGAGACCCATTGGCGCCCAAAGAACTGCCCTACGTGTATGAAAGCGGGCTCAAGACAGTCCCCACCATGGCAACCGTCATTGCGTGGGGCGCGGGCCCGTTGCGGGATTCCGGCATCAACTATCTGATGGTTGTTCATGGGGAACAGAAGCTGACGCTGCATCAACCGTTGCCTGCCGCTGCGGATATCATCGCTGACAGCAAGGTCGTTGGGGCATACGACAAGGGTGCGGACAAGGGCGCAGTGATTGTGACCGAGACCGATATCCGCCTTGCCGATTCCGGCGATGCACTCTGCACTCTGACAAGCACCACCTTTGCCCGGGGCGATGGCGGTTTCGGCGGACCCAGCGAAGGCGCGCCCAAGCCGCACACCATTCCTGACCGTGCGCCGGACCAGACAATCGAAGTGGACACGCGGCCCGACCAGGCCTTGCTGTATCGCCTCTCGGGCGACCGCAACCCGCTCCACGCCGACCCGGAATTCGCGACGGCTGCTGGGTTCCCCGCCCCCATCCTCCATGGGTTGTGCACCTACGGCACCTGCTGCCGGGCGCTGCTCGGGTCCGTGGCGGACTATGATCACACGGCCATCACCGGTTTTGACGTACGGTTTTCATCCCCGGTCTTTCCCGGCGAGACCATACTGGTGGATGTCTGGAAGAACGGAAACATCGCATCGTTCCGCGCCCGCCTGAAGGAACGTGATGCGGTGGTCATCAACAACGGCAAGTGCACGCTGAAAGCCTAAGGTCCGCGATATTCGCAGACCTGTGACTGAATTTGCGGGGTGTTTGGCCTTTCCGCCAGACACCCCGAATGGCTATGCTCTGTGCCATGAGCACCAGAAAGCGCAAAAAAGCCGACCATTCCGAGCATCCGGCCCCCAAAAGGGTGCTGATGATTGCCTATGAGGACGTCCAGATCCTCGACATCACCGGGCCGTTTGAGATTTTGGCCGGGGTCAATGACGCCCGCCTGAACCCGGAATCCTGGGCCATGGACGGCTACCAGCCGGGGCCGCATGAGAATTACCGGGAGTATGAGCTGGTCATCGCAGCGGAAACACCCGGGCCGTTCCGAACCAACTCCGGCATGCAGATGGTGGCGGATATCGGTTTTGATGACCTCACCGACGCCTATCTTGAGGGCCTTCACACGCTGATGGTCCCTGGCGGGCACGGCACCACCGCAGCCATGAGGGACCCCAAAGTGCTGGACGTGGTGGCGCGCGCCGGCGCCAAGGCAGAACGCATTACATCTGTCTGCACGGGCACATTCATTCTGGCTGGGGCCGGACTGATTGACGACCGGCGCGTTACCACCCATTGGAACGTCGCCGGCGTCCTTGCCAAAATGTTCCCGACACTGACAGTTGATGCTGACTCGATCTACGTGCGCGACGGGCATATCTGGTCTTCTGCCGGTGTGACGGCGGGCATGGACCTTGCTCTGGCCCTGGTAGAGGAAGACTGCGGACGGGACATGGCCCTGTCCGTTGCCCGCCGCCATGTGCTCTTCATGATCCGACCAGGCGGCCAGTCTCAGTTCTCCGCGCAGCTCGTGGCACAGCACGCTGCCAAGGGAAAGATCGGCGATGTCGCCCAATGGATACTAGACAATGTCTCTGAGGACCTGTCAGTGCCGGCGCTTGCGGAGCGCGCTCATATGAGCGAACGGACACTGGCACGGGCCTTTGTCAGCGAGACCGGTCTGACACCGGGCCGCTTCGTTGAAGTTGCCCGCGTCGAGGCCGCACGCCGCCACCTCGAAGAAACCGCTGATGATACCGAAACCATTGCCTGGGCATGCGGGTTTTCCAGCGCCGAGCAGATGCGCCGCGCCTTCCACCGGCGTGTCGGCGTCAGCCCGGCTGACTACCGCTCCCGCTTCCGGCGCATGCCGGTGATGGGCCCGCACGGGCCGGTTGCACCTCTCGACATTAATTCCCCCACCCATGCGGGCATGCAGTAGGACGCCAATCTCATGAACATCGGACTGTTGATTTTCGACGACGCAGAGGAACTCGACTTCGTGGGG
>JANQMQ010000378.1 GCA_028279995.1 Candidatus Phaeomarinibacter sp.
TAGCGGAAGTTCTTGCAAAGATCCGGAAGTGTCCAGATACCGGCATCCGCTCCCCGGGCAGCCGCAACCACATCACGTGACGGCACTGCACCCAGAAGGATCAGGCGATCCTCGACGCCACATTTCCTAGCAAGCTCGATGTAGGCGTCCCCGTAAAGGTCCAGAGATGGGCCGCGAATAACAAACGTACACACGGGTGCATGAGCCAGAGCTTCAATGATTGGCTCGATCATCCGGGTTGGCCCGGTCCCCCCCTGCCACAAGAGAACAAAAGCATCTTCTGACAGGCCAAGTTGTTCTTTCAGAGGAGGATACTGCTTGGTTGGCGATTGTGAGAGTTCCGGCACATTCCGAATGACTGACGGCCGCCGCCCTCCACCAAGTTCTTCAGCCATTTCATCTGCGATGGTGTCGCATACCGTGATGACAGCAGAAGCGTTTCGCAATGCGAGGCGTTCAACCGCACGCATCGGCACTTTCCAACTTGCGGGATATGGCTGCCACTCTTCTTCAGCAGCGTTCCATTTGACGTTCTCGGATCCCCATTCATGAAAGTCACACACGAGATGGGACCCGGTGACACGGGCCACACTCAGACCCACAAACGCTGTAAAGATGTCATGGCCGTGATAGGCAAATGCAACATGCTGGCGTGCGCGTTCATACAGCTGCTGCCCGATCAGGCCCGGCCAGTGCATGGTGTAGGAAATGGCCTGCCAGGGAACCCAGTCGAAAGAGACGCCATCACCCCAATCAACGCCAAAGTCTTCTTCCGGCGTTTCGCGCGGATCAGGGCCGATCACCACGACCTCATAGCCGCTGGTGGCCAATGCGCGTGCTTCACGTTCGATACGCGGATCAATTCTCAAGTTGGAGATCGTCAGCATAACGACTTTTCGGCCATGCGCCGTTGTGCCTATTCCAGGCTTGCCTGGCAGCCAGGCTCGAAAAATGGAATTTCGCGAGAAAAGAGCGTTCACAGGAATAGACGCAAGCGACCGTAAGGACACCACCCCATGGGCAAGTGTATTCCAGCAGCGTATTGCAACTCGTCGCGCTGTTGCTCGCATCAACCGAAAATCCAATTCAGAGTAAGCCGCAGATTAGGCATGACAAAACCAGCCATCATTGAATGTGTTGCCTGGCAGACGCCGGGCTTGCCCTGCCGTCACCGTCTGTCCTATCGGAAGCCCAGCGAAAACGTTCGGGAACACTTGCCTCATCAATCGAGGGAAGTCCGGCTTCCAAGTGCCCAACCCGGTCTCGCAGCTTGGCATCTAGCGCAGGGCCAAAATCAGCGGTATCGAGGTAGAGGTTGCCAAGGCGCGCAGCAATGGCTGGCAGGTCATAATAGCGTTCAACGTAGCGGCGACCCTGGGTACCAAGGGCGGTCAGGTCGACCTCGCCACGAAGGCAAGCCAGCAAAACATCATAGATCGTGTCCGGGTTTGCGTTGAGAATGGGACAGGCGTCCGCATCTGCAAGCATCTCGGCTTCGCGTATGTAGCAGACAACAGGCCGGCCCACGGCCATCGCCTCCAGCGCCGTATACCCATGGAAGCCGATGTACAGCTGATCCACGATCACGTCAGCATCTGAAAACTGACGCAGCACTTCCGCATTTGAAACCCCGGAAATCTGAACAAGCTCTATATCGTGACCTTCCTCGCGCAGTCGATCAACTGCGGCAACGATGTGGCGACTTCCTTTGAACTCAGGGTGATTTGGTGCATGGGCCACGCGGAGTGGACGCCCGTTTCTTTCTGGCGGCTCCGTTACTGCAAAGCTTGCAACATCAAGCGGCCAGTGATGCATTTTTCGACAACCAGGGACATATGCAGCCATGTCGCCCATCGCTATTCGAGCTGTGACCGCATCGGCCATACCGGAAAGCGCATCCCTCAGTTCCTGATTGTTGCAGATGCAGTAGGTACCGGGGTCCGGGCATTCGATACAGCAGTTATATTTCCCCAACGCCATGGTGATGCCGCGCGTCCTGACATCAGCTCCATATGCGTAAGTATAGATACGGGTTCCAGCTCGGTTGAGCCGGCGCAGCTCATCCCGATTGAGCCCGAACCGGCTTTGTCCAGGCAGGACGCTTCTGTCGTAGAAAATGCTGATCACGTCATAACGCAATGTGATCCAGTACAGGACTGCCATACGGAAGAGATACAGCGAGGGACCAAACACGTTCTGGCTCATCCAAATCGCTGAGCCGTTCCACTTCTGGAGATTGACGTCAAACTGACGCGAAATGTGATACGTGGAAAACACAACAGATTCAGACTGCAGCCCCAGAAGTTTATCGCAGGCCGCGAGATGAGGAAGCGTAAGGATTGGGGTGTATCCCCACAGGGTTCTGACACTCCCTCTGGATACCCGCCTTCGCGTCAGCGCAGCGGCGATGGGCAATACAACGGCATCAATAAGCCTGATTATCTGGCGCCCAACAAACTTCAGACAGGTGAAGAGGAGGCGTTTCAGAAACCCGAAAAACCTTTCAACTGCCAGATATCCTTCGACGACCCACATACCCAAGCGCAAACCGAGGGCGGACAAGAGTGCCTGCCGGACTTTGCCGCGCAGGTGCGACGGCGCATCTGCTTCGTCGTCGCTAGGTGTCATCACGTAGGCGCCACACATAGAAGAAGTCAGTGACGCTTGCCCGCCACTTCTCGCCCAGATCAAACGTTTCCATCATGAGCGGATCAAGGTAGGACGGGTGAAGATGGAAGAGATGATACTCATCCGGAGGATTTGGTGGCGTGTAGGGGTCGTACTCCTGCCCTGAGTCCAGATAGCCCGCCCAAAGCAGCAATTGTCCACCCGGCCGCAATACCCGCGCGATCTCGGAAAGCGACTTCCGCAGGTCAATCACATGGTCCAGCGAGGTCGCCACGATGGCAGTATCAAAAGAATTATCCGCCCACGGAATTTGCTCTGCCACACCCTCAGCAAACACGAAGGGGTGGCCGGTCGGTGAGACCAATGGGTCCATACCAGCCATGAGGCGGCATGGGTAACCCTGCAGATAATTGGCAATAGGCTGTGGGCCGCACCCGATGTCCAGCACCACCCCTTCACAGTGCCCCGCCACAAATGAGGCAAACCTCAGCGCCACCTTGTGTTCGCCGACACTCAGATTTTCATCAGGACTGCTTTCATACTCGGAGGCGCCCCGATCAAACAGCTC
>JANQMQ010000088.1 GCA_028279995.1 Candidatus Phaeomarinibacter sp.
GACTTAGTCCATCTCCGGGTACTCCTGCAGTGCCTGACTGAGGGGGTGTATGGCCAACCCAAGTTGCGCAGCCTTGAGGTTCATTCGCACCCAGTCACGCCCCGCAGCGATCTGGTCCAGGCGGGTATTTTCCGCAGCGCCCACATAGACATAGCCCATCGCTGACCAGAGAATTTCCCGGTACATATCGATGCCCTGCGCATAGGCTTGGGATGACATGTCGGCGAGGGTGTCGCGCGTCAAAATGCCCGCCAGGTTCAAGGCTTCAAGGAAGGGACCACCCATATCAATACCGTCAGGTTTGGCATTGATCTCCGCCTTGCCGAAGCGCATCACTTCCACGCTTTCCATGTAGGTCCGCGGTGTCTCCACCTCGACCAGATGTGCTCGCCAGCTTATGTCGCGCAGATGGTCAATAGTTTCACCGTCACTCACCGTTCCGGTAATCGCACCAGCGCCAGCCACGCTCGTGATGGCAGCCAGGTCTGCTGGCGCCACGGGCCGGGACGTATCAAACGGCTCTTTGTTGGAGCGCCGATTGAAGACTTCAGCAAACAGCGGTGATGCTGCTACCGACGCATCTTTGGCTAGCGTCACGCGCGCGATCGGCCGTCCATCAAGCAGTGGCTCCGGCTGGCCTTTGGGAAACAGATCAACATCGGCGCGATACCCGTCACTGGCCGCCGCCATGCGCATCAACTCAAGAAAACATCCAAGTCCAATGACAATCTGCCGATTGAATGGATCGGTATGCGGAAGCATCTGGTCGAGATCGTAGGACAGCGTGAAGCTGTCATCGCCTTCAAGCGTCACCAACCATGGCTGCTGATTGTGCGGATTAGGCGCCAGCACCGCATAGGAAAGCGCCCGCATACGCGCGTCTGTGTAGGTCGACCCGGCTACCGACCAGGGTGCCAGCGCTTTGTCGGGCGTTCGTGTCGCCGCAAACCCCACCGCACCCGCCGCGGCGATGACAGCGGTTGATCCAGCGATTCTCAAAAACAGACGGCGTGATTTAGCCATGGGTCACTCCTATAATTTGATATCATATCATATTGATACGATATCAAATTATTCAAGGAGATATCTCCGTATAGTGACGCGACGGCACGCTCAGGCCGGTCCAGACAAGCGAAAAGCGCCAGACGTCCTGTCTGGCGCTTGCCGTACGCGTACATTCTGAGGGGGTAAAAGCCTGAAAACGTCAGGCGGCGGTATCCAACTCGAGAGATAGCCGCTCAATCTCCTCTTTCAGAAGAAGCTTCTTCTTCTTGAGCTCGGATATCACCAGATCATCGCTGGCGGGACTCAACAGTTCCTGCTCGATTTCCGTCTCTAATTTTCGGTGCCGCTCGTGAAGTTCGTCGAGATGGACTTCAAGTGACATGCGTCGGGCCTCCCATGTTGCTGTTGACGGATCTTGAGTCTGACTCCATTTCACACGCCTGTTAAGCAAAATCGACATCCACTCCGACGAGAAACAGTGCGTCACAATTCCCGGTTTTCTGCCGTCGGATACGAACTTGCGGCCCCCTGTCCGGCACGTTAGAAGGCAAATGCAGGGCATGAGCCTTGGGATCGCGCATCAGTCTGAAGGATGCATGGGGCAGGATGGATCAGGACAACATGGCTGACGATGGTGCCGACCACGAGGCGCTGCGGGCGAAACTTGTTCAGTTGCGCCAGCAACACCGCGACATGGATGCCGCCATTGATGCCCTTGAAGCCAGCGGGGCCTCAGATCCTCTTCGCATCCGCCGCCTCAAAAAAATGAAGCTCGCCATCAAGGACGAAATCGGCTTCATCGAAGATCAGTTGGTCCCAGACATCATCGCATGACTTTGTGAAACCAAGGACCGCGCAACGGGCTTGTCAGCCCTTGCTCTGGTTACCTTCCTGACGGCGGCGCTTGGCGACATACATCGCCTCATCCGCCCGCGCGAGCGCAGCAGCGGCATCTTCGCCTGGCTTGAACGCCACAGCGCCGGGCGAAACGGAAACAGCGATCTTCTTGCCCATGATCTCAAGCGGCTTGTCGGCAATCAGATGCATGAGGCTCTCGGCCTTTTCCATAGCATCCGCCTCATTTGCCTGCGCCAGGATCACGGCAAACTCGTCACCACCAATGCGACCGACAATGTCGGATTCGCGCACATGCTCGATCAAAGAGCTCGCCACATACTCCAGCACCGCATCCCCTGCCGCATGGCCGAACGTGTCGTTCACCGCCTTGAAATTGTTGAGATCAATGAACACCAGGCTTGCCGGCGTTCCATAACGCTCCGAATAGGAGATCATCCGCGACAGCTCGCGCACGAATGCACGCCGGTTGAGAACCGGTACGAGCGAATCCGTATCCGCTT
>JANQMQ010000130.1 GCA_028279995.1 Candidatus Phaeomarinibacter sp.
GGTGGTGGCCAGCTCCTTCAAGCGATCCGTCGGCTCCCCGGACTGCTTGACCAGCGAAGCGGCGATACGCTTGGGCGAAATGCCGGAACGGAACAGCGCCTCGCACACATATATGTTGCCGAGCCCGGCGACGACGGCCTGATCCAGCAGGGCTGACTTGATGGGAGACTTTCGGCCGGCGAGGCCTGCGGCCAGCACTTTTGAGTTGAAGCCTTTTTCCAACGGCTCGGGTCCCAGCTGCTGCAGAAAGCTGTTCTGCGCTTCGTTGCCGGTTTCCTCGATGGTCATGAAGCCGAAGCGGCGCGGGTCCGAGTAGCGTACGACGCCACCGCCTTCCATGCGGAAGACGATGTGCTCATGCATGGCGTGGGCATTGGCGCCGGTGTCCAGGTGGAAGGCGCCTGGGTTGTTTTTGTGGCAGCTACCGTCGTCGTCGGGCATCTCCACCACAAAGCGGCCGGACATGCCCAGATGCATGATGAGCAGCGCGCCGTCATCAAGGCGGCCCACAAGATACTTGCCGCGCCGGTTAAGGGCTTCGAGCCGTGTGCCGGTCAGCCGGCCTGCAAAATCGTCGGGAAGCGGGAATCTGAGATCAGGCCGCTTGGCCTCCACATGCTTAAAGCGCTGCCCCTCCATGGCAGGGGCAAGGCCCCGGCGGACCGTCTCGACTTCGGGCAATTCGGGCATGTTTGGGCGGTACCCTTCCGGGAGCGACATTTTTACCAGTGTGGGGCGGTCTCATAGCGCAAAGCAATGCGTATGCGCTATGGTCCGCGCCCATGAATGATGCACCTACCAAGAGTGACACCGCTGAAGCGGCCGAGGCTGCGCCCAGCAATGCGACCCATTTCGGGTTTCGCGATGTGGACCCGGCTGAAAAGCAGGGGCTGGTCAACGGCGTGTTCCGCAATGTGGCGGGCCGCTATGACCTGATGAATGACCTGATGTCCGTCGGCGTCCACCGCCTTTGGAAGGACGGCATGGTGTCCTGGCTGGCACCGCGCAAATCCGGTGCCCCCTATGAAACGCTGGATATGGCGGGCGGCACGGGTGACATCGCGTTGCGGATCGCCCACCGCTCCAACGGCCATGCACGGGTTCTGGTGGCGGACATCAATGACGCGATGCTCGGCGAGGGCAGGGTGCGGGCCAAGACGGACCCGATGGGGGACCGGTTGTCCTTCTCCTGCATGAATGCCGAAAAGCTGCCGCTGGAATCGGGCAGGTTCGACGCCTACACCATCGCCTTCGGCATTCGCAATGTGCCGGATCTGGATGCGGCGCTGCGTGAGGCCTTCCGTGTGCTGAAGCCGGGCGGACGGTTCATGTGCCTCGAGTTCAGCCATGTGGTGGTGCCGCTGCTGGACGAGTTCTACGAGACGTGGTCGTTTGAAGCGATCCCGCGCATCGGGCAGATCGTTACAGGTGACCGGGACTCCTACCAGTATCTGGTGGAAAGCATCCGCAAGTTTCCGCAGCAAAAGCCGTTTGAAGAACGTATCCGCAAGGCGGGCTTCTCGCGTGTGACCCACCGCAATCTCACCGGCGGCATCGCGGCCATTCACTCCGGCTACAAGATCTAGGCGGGCATCAGATGATCCGCCACATGCGCAATCTTGGACGGCTTGTCCGCGCAGCCTGGGTGCTGTCGCGTTACGACGCGCTGTTTGCGATTGACGCGGGTGAACCACCTGCACCGGTCAAAGCCGCCCGCAGCATTGCGCAGCTGCGCCAGAAGTTCGGTGGTAGCAGCAAAGCCGAAGGCTCCGAGGGAGATCGGCTCGCCGCGGCCCTTACGGAACTTGGGCCGAGCTACATCAAGCTTGGCCAGTTTCTGGCAACGCGACCGGATGTCATCGACCCTGCCCTTGCGCGCGACCTGTCCAAGCTTCAGGACCGGCTGCCGCCGTTTGAAACAGTCACGGCAAAAGCGATCATCGCCGAGGAGTTCGGCCAGCCTGCCGATACCGTGTTCGGCAGCATGGGAGACGCAGTCGCAGCGGCCTCCATCGCACAGGTACACAAGGCAACTGCTCTTGGTACGGAAGGAAATACGCGTGACGTCGCCGTCAAAGTGTTGCGGCCCGACGTTGAGCGGCGCTTCAAGGCGGACCTTGATACGTTTTTCTGGGTGGCGCGGCTTATTGACCGTGCGGTGCCGTCAGCCCGTCGGCTGAAGCCGGTTGATGTGGTGCAAACGCTTGCTGATTCCGTGGCCCTTGAAATGGATCTGCGGCTGGAAGCCGCCGCCATGTCCGAGATGGAAGAACGCACCAAGGACGATGTTGGCTTCCGCACACCCGCCATTGACTGGGAGCGCACCTCCAAGCGGGTGATGACGCTGGAGTGGATCGACGGCATTCCCATTGCCGACATGGATGCGCTCAAGGCCGCGGGGCTGGACCCCAAGGCGGTGGCGGCCAATCTGCTCACCAGTTTTCTCACCCATGCGGTACGCGAAGGGTATTTCCACGCCGACATGCACCCAGGCAATCTGTTTGTGGAAGCAGACGATACGCCTGGCGGGACGCTGGTGGCCGTCGACTACGGCATCATGGGGCGGCTGAGCCCCAAGGAGAGCCGGTTCCTGGCCGAGATTCTGTTCGGCTTCGTCATCCGTGATTACCGCCGCGTCGCCGAAGTGCATTTCGAAGCGGGCTATGTGCCTGAGAGCAAGTCGGTCGACGCCTTTGCGCAGGCGCTGCGGGCCATCGGCGAACCGATCATGGGCCGTGAAGCCAGCGAGATTTCCATGGCGCGGCTCCTGGCCCAGCTCTTTGAGGTGACGGACCAGTTCGACATGGAGACGCGGCCAGAACTCATCATGCTGCAGAAGACCATGGTGGTGGTTGAAGGCGTGGCGCGG
>JANQMQ010000144.1 GCA_028279995.1 Candidatus Phaeomarinibacter sp.
GCGCGCCAAGCAGAAGCTCAAGGGCTATTACGGCGACGTCACCGAAAAGCAGTTCCGCGCCACCTACGAGGAAGCTGTGCGTCTGCGTGGTGACACCAGCGAAAACATGATCGGCCTGCTTGAGCGCCGCCTGGATGCGGTTGTCTACCGCGCCAAGTTCGTGCCGACAGTTTTTGCAGCACGTCAGTTCGTCAATCACGGCCACATCAAGGTCAACGGCAAGCGGGTGAACATCCCCAGCTACCGCGTCAAGGAAGGCGACGTGATTGAGGTCCGTGAAAAGTCCAAGCAGTTGCCGCTGGTGCTTGAAGCCGTTGCTTCGCCCGAGCGCGACCTTCCGGACTATCTGGACGTCGACCACAACAAGATGACCGCAACCTATGTGCGCATCCCGCAGCTGATGGATGTGCCTTACCCGGTCACGATGGAACCGAACCTGGTGGTGGAATTCTACTCCCGCTAAGGTGCTTTCCATACAGACGATCAAAGGGCCGCTCCTTCGAGCGGCCCTTTTTCGTTTGGGCTAGTCGGCCCTTGAGACAATGAGCTTGGTGAATGGTTCAACCAGAGCATCGGCGGCATCGTCCCATGAGACGACGCGGGAGGTTACCGGTGTGGGATCAAAGGCGCCGGACTGCATGAGCGCCATGGGTTCCGGCATGACCGAATGGGTGTGGACCCATCCGGTGTGGAGTGAAATCGAGTTCCGGTACATGTGGAACATCGGCACCGGTACATCACCGCCGATATAGATCGCGGCGCTTGTCGATGTGCAGACACCCGCACGTCCGGTCATGCGCAGGAGCTCCGCCACTGTCTCAGGCCGGCCGCTGGCATCGACCGTGATGTCAAACCGCTCGCGGATGCCCTCGAGCCAGCTCTCTGATAACTCCCAGACTTCGGCGCCATAGGTTTGGGCGATCGCCAGCCGCGTCGCGTCATGATCTGCGTACACAACACGGCCAGCGCCAAGCGCCCGCGCGAACCCGACAGCGAAGAGGCCGATGGATCCCGGCGCCGCGCCGCCGCAGACCAGAACGTCGGCACCGGGTCGTTCCATGATGTGAGGGGCGATGGCGCGGTAGCCGTCCGGGATGTTGTCACCGAGGCCTGAGGCCTTGAGCGGGTCCATGCCCTCAGGCAGGGCGGTCAGCATGGTGTCCGCCCAGGGCACGGCGACGACATCCTGCAGAAAGCCGCCCCATTCAGGTGCTGTAGGTGCCCAGCCATAGGCAGCTTCGCGGGGTACCGAAATGCACTGGGCCGTGTGCCCGCGCCCGCAATGGGTGCAGTGCCCGCAGGCGATCTTCCACGGCATGATGACCCGGTCGCCGGGTTTGACGCCGGAAACGTCCGGTCCGACCTCCAGCACTTCGCCGATGCCCTCATGACCCAGCGGAACCGGGCCCTTGAGAGGCACGGCCCCCTGAATGACCGCGCCATCCATATCGCAGGTGGAGACCACCAGCGGTCTGACGAGGGCGCCGTCACTGCCGGGCAGGGAGGGCGTGGCGACGTCGCGCCATTCCACGTGACGGGTGCCGATGTAATTGAGTTGCTGCATCTGGTCTCTCCGGGAAATCGATTTAGACCAGTCTATATAATTTTGATCCTGTGATATGAGGCTTCGGCGCAAACTGATTTGCGCAAGAGAACAAGAGGCCAGCGACATGCCCCGGGCGGCGGAACACAAACAGGCATTGATAGAAGCCGCCGCTGGGCTTTTCCGGCGGCGGGGTTACGGAGCCAGTGGTCTCAATGACATTCTGGCGGCGTCCGGCGCGCCCAAGGGCTCGCTCTATCACTATTTTCCCGACGGCAAGGAGCAACTGGCTGAAACAACGGTCAAAGCCGGCGGCATCACTGTTGCGCACACGCTGGAAGAGCTGGCCGCCAGCACGAAAGACAGCGCGGCCTATCTGCGCGGCTTTGCCAAGTTGCTGATCGGCTGGCTTGAAGCGTCTGACTACGAAGATGGCTGCCCGATCTCGACGGTGCTGCTCGAGATGGCGGGAGAGAGTGAAAAGATCAGGGTCCAGGGTCATGCGGCCTATGATAAGTGGCGGCAGGTAACCGGGGATAAGTTTGTGGCTGATGGTCTCACGCGCAAGGATGCAATGGCGCTGGCGACCCACACAGTGGCTGCCTTCGAGGGTGCGCTGATGATTGCCCGGATCGAAAAAAAGGACGCCGCGATCAAGACCGCGGCATCCCTGTTGTCTGCTCAGGTGAAGGCGCTGAAAGCCGCCTAGGCTTCTGCCTGGGCTTCCATGGCGATGCCCTTGCCGGCGAAATAGTCGCGCAGTTCGCCTTCTTCAAACATCTCGCGGAGGATGTCGCAGCCGCCGACGAATTCGCCCTTCACATAAAGCTGGGGAATGGTCGGCCAGTTGGAGAACTGCTTGATGCCTTCCCGGACGTTGTCGTCTTCCAGAACATTCATCGACGAAAACTGGACGCCGAGATAGTTGAGGATCTGTACAACGGTTGACGAGAAACCGCACTGCGGGAAGACCGGTGTGCCCTTCATGAAGAGAAACACGTCATCGCTCTTGATGGCGTTCTCGATGGTGGCCTGGGCCGGGTTGTCGCTCATGGATCGTATCCTTTCGGCGTTCGTATGCTCGCGCTACTTGGGCGCTGATGTCTGAAGGGCGAGGGCATGCAGTTCGCCGCCCATGCGGCCCTGCAATGCGTCATAGACCATCTTGTGCTGCTGCACGCGGGTGAGGCCGGCAAAGGCCGGGGTTTTGACGACGGCGGAATAGTGGTCTCCGTCACCGGCCAGATCCTCAATCACGACTTCAGCATCCGGCAGCGCCTGGCGGATCAGCTTTTCGATCTCTGCAGCGGCCATTGCCATCGGTCTCAAGCTCCTAAACTCTTAAAATCTTTGCGGTTTTCCCGCTTTTTGGAGGCTAATGGGTAGCATCCATGTAAGCCGGGAACCAGCCCTCATGGGCCTCGCGCAGTGTCTCGACAGATATGGGGTCGCAGCCCTGTGCCGTCAATTGCGTGCCGCCGGCGGTGCCAAGCGGCCGGGCGGTGACGCCGGCCCTTCCGGCTGCCTTCAGGGCCTGCTTCACCAGATTGGCGGGCAGGGCGAAGATGTAGCGGGACTGGTCCTCGCCAAACAGCGCAGCATGGGATGCAATGCCTTCGGGCAAGGAAATCTCGGCCCCCACATTGCTGGAAACACACAGTTCCGCCATGGCGACATATAGGCCACCGTCCGAGAGGTCATGCACTGCGTTGAGGCGTCCGGTCGCGATCAGGCCGCGCACGAAATCGCCATTGCGGCGTTCCGCTTCAAGGTCGATGGGGGGCGGGGCACCGCCGTCCTTGTCCAGGTCCATGCCCAGCACGTCGCGGATGTACAGCGACTGGCCGAGGTAACCTGTCTCGTCGCCGATGAGGATCAGTTCGTCGCCGTCCTTCATGCCGTCGGTGCGGCCATAGGTGCGGGCGTCCTCGATGAAGCCGATGCCGCCGATGCCCGGTGTCGGCAGAATGCCGGTGCCGTTGGTTTCGTTGTAGAGCGACACATTGCCGGAGACGACCGGGTAATCCAGCGCTTCGCAGGCTTCCTTCATGCCGAGGATGCAGCCCGCGAACTGCCCCATGATCTCAGGCCGCTCCGGGTTGCCGAAGTTCATGCAGTCAGTGATGGCCAATGGCTTGGCACCGGTGGCGACGAGGTTGCGCCAGGTTTCCACCACAGCCTGCTTGCCGCCTTCCTTGGGGTCCGCCTTGCAGTAGCGTGGGGTCACATCCACCGTTGCGGCGAGCGCCGTATTGGTGCCGTGCACGCGCACGATGCCCGCATTGCCGCCGGGGCGCTGAATGGTGTCGCCCATGATGGTGTGGTCGTACTGCTCATAGATCCAGCGGCGCGAGGAGAGGGCAGGCGAGCCAACCATCTTCACCAGCGTCTCGGCGGCATTGTCGGGAGCAACTGCCTTAGACGCATCAAACGG
>JANQMQ010000212.1 GCA_028279995.1 Candidatus Phaeomarinibacter sp.
GCTGAGCGTGGTCAGGATCCATACGCCTCGCTGCAACCTGCCTGTGGTTTGGATGTCGAAGACCAGTTTGCGCGCGACCCAGATCGCAAAGCAGATGCAGATTGCGATGGCGGTAAGCGTGGCAATGACGGACGGCATAGTGTCCGCACGGCATTCTACGCGCCATCCATCAACCGCGCTCCATAGGGAAAAAAGACTGCAAGATTCCAGTGAAATCAACTTTTTCCAAGCCCTACAATGCGTTCGACCAGCATGAGAATCGTCGCGACACAGGCAAGCCACGGCCACCACAACCGTTCTTGGAGAACGCTGCCGATTGTTGGTTGAATGCTGTTAATGTTGTCATTCGTTCCCTCTATCTGTGACGTATTGCTTTCCGACATGACATTACTAAGTGATAGACCGGCTGGATCGACGAAGCCCGTTTCCACATCAGCTAGTCGACTTTCCGTTACGTATCGAAAGGCATTTAGGAAAAGTACCCACCAGGCCTTCGAGACCTCCGCGTCCTGTTCACCACCGTCGCTCGCTGTAGGGTGGGCGGGAAGTAGGACAGCAGGTGCTGCTCCGCCCCGAACTGCGATCCATACGGCTGCCCCTCCACCGGTCGCGGAGGCAATCCGCTGAAAGTCTGGTGGCGGAGCGACAAGGCCGCCGGGAGACATTGCTTCCAGCAGGTCAAGGTCAACGAGTTCGAGCAACTGGCTGTTGCTGTCGAAGTAGCCAAGATCCTGTGCCGCGGGACTGGGTTCGACAAAGTAGATACCACTGGCCGTCGTGCCTTCGGGAGAACGAGAATAGGACGCTATCGTCAGATCTGGCTTTTCGTCCGGCAGGACGATGGAGCCGAGACGCAGCAATAGGCTGCGCAATTGTGGGTCGTTCTGAGGGCTTGAGTAGGCGATTTTAAGCGATGACAGTGTCTTTAGGTCGATGCGGAGTCTATTATCGAGTGACAGTCCTCCGGTTTCACGCAACTCGGCGAGATATGTTCCTGCCATTGTGACGGGGAACCCGATCCGTTTCGTTCCGCGCAAGGAGAGATTGACCGGTTCTAGCGGCAAGAGAGGTTGCCCGTCCGGTCCCATGACGGTGAGTTCTGGCCTTGTCTGTGCTGAACCATACTGGTCGATCACGATCGTCAGAACCCCGTTGCCGTTGCCTGTTACAAGCGAGGAGAATTCGGCCATACGCAAGGCTGTGTTTGCTTCTGCTTGGCCAACCTGGAACCACAGGTATTGCGGTGCGTTTTCGTCTTCCGCAGTTAGAAGTTGCTCGTCCGGCCGCGGCAGATCGCTAATCATGGCGATATGGGTGATGGCGCAGGATGTGCGCTCTTGAAGTGCATCTCGGTCTGGCTGCCGGAACGCCGCAATCAACTGCGCCAGCGGAATACCATCCTTAGCAGTGGGCTCTGCAGCCTTCGTGACATTGGCTGTAAGTGCGGGGATCCACGCCATCTCTGCGCAACCACCTTTAGCTAGTGTGTCCTGTTGCAGTTTCCCTGCAAACGCAGTTGCAAGATCGAGTCGGCTTGGCTGGCCCAACGTCATGCTTGGGCTGCGGTCGATTACAATGCGCAGGCCGAGGTGGGCATCCAGGCTCGTGCGGAAAGAATGCCTGTCGACAAGAAGTGTCGCTAGCAAGGCTACGAGGCAGAAAAACCGCACCCAGAAAAGCGGACTGGTCAGCGGCACAGAGATGCGCAATTGCACGCGCTCGCGTTGAGCGGGCGATAGCTCTGGCAGAAATCGCAGGGCAGAGATCTCGATGTCCCGCACTCTGGGCGTGCGCATATAGCGCACGATAAGAACCACCATCGCGCCTGCCAGTGCTGCGCCTGTCAGACTTGTCCACAGCATCAGCTACGCCTTCCAAAGAGCTCACAGGCTTTGGCAAAATCCGGAAACCACTGTCGGAAAGCATCTCCCAAAGCCGCGATCGAGTGTGTTTCAGGGGAGGCACGCCATGCAGTGTGAATGACACCGCCGAGCCTGGTGGCTGTACGAAGCCGGTCCATCTGTTGCTCAATCGCAGAAGTTGCCTCATCAAGCTCATTGCCCGCTGGTTCGAGGTCTCCTTCGCGGCCTGGTTCGCGGCCGACGCTCAACAGGCGCACCATCTGCCCTTCGAGCAGGGCGCGCTCTGCAGGCCAGGTGTTGAGTTCACACAGCACCACCTGCCGGAAACCCCGGCGCGCCTCATGCGTCAAGTTGATGACGGGACCGAGATCCGTCATGTAGAAATCGGAAATCAGGATCGAGGCAGAGGATTGGGGAAGGTTCCGAACCATCACCGAGGTATTGAGGGCTTCCGTTCTGGCTGGTCCGGCTTCGGTTTGCCCTTCCAGTCTGACAGCAAAGCGGTTGGCAGCAGCCGTGATCGCGTTTCCGACAGCAAACTCCACACTTGTATCGTCGGGTCCGTAAAGAGGTACAAAGGCCGCTTTGATGTTCTCTCGTGCAGCGATGTGAGCGAGGCAGAGCATGGCCCATCTGGCAAAGAGCAACTTCGGTGCTTCTCGAGGTAGCCACATAGTAGGCCTCACGTCGACAGCGACAAGCAGGCTGAATTGTTCTTCCGCCTCATAGGCGCGGACAAGATAGTCGGTCGACAACCCGAAGCGGGCGGAGGCACGCCAGTCCACGTTTCGGATATCGTCTCCGGG
>JANQMQ010000221.1 GCA_028279995.1 Candidatus Phaeomarinibacter sp.
CGATGACTGCTTCTCTCATGCTGTCACTCCTGGTTGGAAATTGTGCTGGCCCCCTGGAAGTCGGTCTTGGGTGCGGTCCGCGCAAACAGTCTGCGCAGAGCAGCGGGAGGCCTCACTGGAATTGATTTGGCAGCGGGTACGAAAATCAAACCCGCCAGTCGGCGCGAACCATAGGGGGTTCGGGCCCGCGCCGGAAGGGTTAATTCGGTCAACTCCGGTCACATCCAATAACCCAGTGAAATCAGCACATTAGCAGCATGCCCCTGCGTCACTGCCGCAATTGGGCCACGAAAAGACCAATTGTTCACCTTGGAGAGATCACGCGTCCGCCGGATTCAGATCCCACTCTCTTGAGGGTCGGGGAGGCCATTTCGGCTCCTCAACGCGATCACGATGTGACCAGGAGGGTTTGGAACATGGGACGGCTCAGCATCAGACGGCAGTTTGGCATCATGGCACTTGCAGGTGCCTGCGCATTCACCATCGGCGGCATGGCGGCATTCGCCAGCGGTGGTCCTGTTTCTCTCGCAAGTGAAGCCAGCGCCCCTGCCCTTGCCACGTCCGTGGTGCACATCACCGCCACCGCACCGGCCTTTGGCCGCGAAGACTCAGGTTTTGCCGCTGAGAGCGACACACCACCTTTCGGCTACACCTATGTGATCTACTTCCCCGTAGGCGGCAGTGACCTGACTGCACCGGCCCGCGAAACCCTTGAGGTCATCGCGGCTGAAGTCACCGGTCTGGATCTCAGCCACGTCTCGCTTGCCAGCGAAGACGGTCCGGTTGAACGCACGCAGGTTGTGCGCGACGCCCTGGTCGAGATGGGCGTGCCCGCCCGCTGGATCGGCGAAGACATAGAAGACCCGGACCAGATCGGCCCGATCAGCATGGCGCCGATGGGGTTCTAAGGGTCGCTTACCGAAATCCGCTACTGCCCCATGACATGCACGATGATGTCGCGGTCATGCGGGCGGGTGCGGTGTTCAAACACATAGATGCCCTGCCAGGTGCCCAGCACCATGCGGCCGGAGACAATCGGGATGCTCAAGCTTGTTGCGGTCAGGGCAGACTTGATATGTGCCGGCATGTCATCCGGCCCTTCCGTTGAGTGGCGATAGGGGCCTGTGAATGGCGCGATGCGCTCGAAGAAATCCTTGAGGTCTGACAACACGTCCGGATCGGCATTTTCCTGAATCGTCAAAGATGCAGAGGTGTGGCGGATGAAGAGCGTCGCCATGCCATTGGCAATGCCTGCTTCAGAGACGATCGCGGTGACCTCGCTGGTGATGTCCACAAGGCCCGCACCGGGGGTTCTGAGAGAAAGGGTCTGGCTGTTCTGGTCCATGCCCCCTTTTAACCCGCCAGACGGGGGGCTACATAGAGCCCGAAAATCTATCCCCGTATTCTGGCAGGCATCCATACTCATGACGATTTCAATGACGAGCCCCGAGCCGACAGGCTTCGAGGCTTATGTAGGTCCGGTCACCCGTGTCAGCGACAACACCAGCGACGATGTCTTCACGCTCAGCTTCACCATCGAGCAGCAGCACCTCAACGGGGCGGACATGCTGCATGGAGGCATGATGATGTCCTTTGCGTCCATCGTGCTGGCGGGCGCCGCGCGCGAGGCGGCAAGCGGCGCCGTGGAAGCGCTATCGGTTAATTGCGATTTCACCGGGCCGGGAAAGCTCGGTGATGTGGTCACGGCCACAGCAGAGATCACGCGGCGGACGCGCAGCGTGGTATTTCTCTCCTGCGACGTGAAGGCACGCGGGGATGATGATGCGGACCGGATGCTGATGGCGGCAACCGGCGTTT
>JANQMQ010000255.1 GCA_028279995.1 Candidatus Phaeomarinibacter sp.
GCTCAGGAAAGGTCTCGACACGCTGGATGTGGGCAACCATCACTTCCCAAGCGCGGTGCGTGCCCGGCTGGCAAAAGCGCTGGCAGAAAAGTCGCCTGGAGATCTGCATTACACGATTTTCACACCCAGCGGCAGTGAGGCCAATGACATGGCCATCAAGACCGCGCGTCATGCGACCGGGCGTGAAAAGATCGTGGCCTTCGAGATGGCGTATCACGGATCATCCGGTCTTTCCGGGGCTGTGGGCGAAAACAGCAATGCGCAGTTCTTCAAGTCCGGTTTTGAGTCCGACATGCTGCGGGTTCCCTACAACGATCTGGATGCTCTGGAAGCCGTACTGAAGAACCAGGACGTCGCATTGTTCATGGCAGAGACCCTGCCCGCGACCTTTGGCTTCCCGGTTCCTGATGCCGATTACTACAAGGGTGCACGTAGCCTTTGCGACCAGTACGGCACGCTGTTCATGGTGGATGAAGTGCAAACCGGGCTTGGGCGGTCCGGCAAGTTGTGGGCCATTGAACACTATGGCGTTGCGCCCGACATGTTGACCACGGGCAAGGGCCTTGGCGGTGGCCTCTACCCGGTGGGCGCCTTGATGTTGACCCGCGATACGGGTGCCTGGCTCAAGGAAAAAGGCTGGGGTTATGTGTCCGGCTTTGGCGGATCCGAACTGGGCTGCCTCGTCAGTATGGAAGCACTGGATCTGTCGTCATCGGAGCAAACCCTCGCCAATGTGCAGGCCAACGGGGTGCATATGCGCGACGGGCTGAGCACCCTCCAGCAGCGTTACCCGTACTTCTTTGATGTCCGGCAGCTGGGCGTGATCTTTGCTCTTGGGTTCGATGATGACCTTGGCGGCATGAAGATGGCGGCCGCGCTCTATGAAAGCGGCCTGTGGGCGATGTTTGCCGGGTATGACCGCCGGTATGTCCAGTTCAAGCTGGGTCTCCTCACTGACAAGGCCTATTGCGATGAGGCCTTGGGCAAGGTCGAGACGGCGCTCAAAAGGGTGACGGCATCATGAGCGAGCACCCCTTTTATGACCTGCCCGAACCGGAACAGATTGCAGCGCTTCAGCGCCTCGCCCAAAAGGCATTGGCCCAATATGACATGGCAGATGCACAGCTGAAGCCTGTTGCTTATCGCGAAAACATGACATTTGCGGTGGACGCGGGGGCCCGTGGTCGGTTTGCCATGCGGGTCCACCAGGCCGGCTACCGGAAGGACTCTCAGGTTCAAAGCGAGCTGGACTTCCTCGAATATGTAAATGCTGCGGGTGTGCGCACACCGAAACTCATCCGTGCCAGTGATGGCAGGAGCTTTGTTCATGTGGGCCACGAGGACGTTGATGTGGAGCGGCAATGCAACATCTTCGAATGGATCGACGGCAAGGCATTTCGCAAGGTTGGTGAGCCTGTCGACATACCGGTCGAAGAGGCCTGTGCTGTCTATGAAGAAGTCGGCCGTCAGGTCGCCAAGATCTACAATGCCACGCAAAACTGGACACGGCCCGACGGGTTTGACCGTCCAGACTGGGACGAGGAAGGCATTTACGGTGTCAACGGCCAGCTCGGTGACTTCCGCAAGATCAAGAATATTCCCGATGTGCAGCGCAAGCTCCTCGACGATGTTGCGGAGCGGGTCTCGCGGGACCTGGCCGCGTTCGGCAAGGCGCCGGACCGCTATGGGCTGACACAGGGCGACCTGCTGCCGGAAAACATCATGGTCTGCGATGATGGCATCCGGCTGATCGACTTTGATGACACGGGCGAAAGCTGGGTGCTGTTCGAGTTTGCGACCGCACTCATTGACCTCGCAGGCTCAGAGTACTTCGACCCGTGCCTGGGCGCGTTGATCACCGGCTTCCGTGCGCTCCGCCCCTTGCCCGACGAGCATCTCGTGATGCTGCCGACATTCCTGATGGCTCGGATTCTGAGCTATGTTGCCCACACCGTGGCTCACCCACACCTGGAAAACTCGCAGGCGGCACAGCAGATGATGCTGGCCATGCTGGACGAGCACGCGCCCGGCTACCTCGCGTCCTAACGAAAGCGGGCAAGGCAGAACATGGGCGGACAGGCCTGCGTGATCATGCTAAATCACGCCCATGACGCCGCCTGCCACAGACACGCCCCGTGCCGTCCCGCCCAAGGGGCGGCCGGAGGCGCTTTTTCCCCTCTTTGCCGAAGCCGTGAAGCTGCCGGGCATTGGCCCGCGCCTGCAGAAGCTGCTGGAAAAACTCACCGGCCCCAAGGTGGTAGATCTGTTGTGGCATTTGCCGGTTGGTCTGATTGATCGCCGCAACCGGCCGCACATCATCGATGCCCAGCCCGGTGTTATCGCGACCCTTGAGGTCATCGTCGGTCCGCATCGGGCGCCGCCGCGCGGCAGCCGTGCGCCCTACCGCATTCCGTGTACGGATGAGACAGGTGAAATCATCCTCACTTTCTTTCATGCCCGCGAAGACTATCTGCGCCGCACCCTGCCCGAAGGCGAGACCAGGGTGATCTCCGGTGAGGTGGAAGCCTATGGTGGCCAGATCCAGATGACTCATCCCGACCACATCCTGACGCTGGATGAAGCGCGGGACCTGCCGCCCTATGAGCCGGTTTATCCGCTGACCGCAGGCCTGTCTGGCAAGGTTCTGACCAAGGCCATACATGCCGCACTGGAGCTGGTGCCGGAACTGCCGGAGTGGATGGATGCGGCCTGGGCTCGGCAACAGAATTATCCGCTTTGGCATGAGGCGGTTCGGGCGGTACATCAGCCTGAGACACCTGAGGCGGTTGACCCGCGCCATCCGGCCCGCGCGCGCCTGGCCTATGATGAGATGCTGGCCAACCAGCTGGCGCTGGCCCTTGTGCGCGCCCGCATGAAGCGCAGCCGCGGCAGGCCCCTCTCCGGCGACGGCAGCCTGCGCCGCAAGGTGGAAGATGCCCTCCCCTTTGATCTCACCCGTGGCCAGCGCGTGGCCGTGGCGGAGATCGAGGCAGACCTGAAAGAACCCTACCGCATGCTGCGCCTGCTGCAGGGCGATGTGGGCTCGGGCAAGACCATGGTAGCTCTCATGGCGATGCTAGTGGCGGTTGAGGCCGGGGCGCAGGCGGCCTTGATGGCCCCGACGGAAATTCTCGCCCGCCAGCACGCCAAGACCCTTGAACCCCTTTGTGAGGCCGCGGGTATCCGTATGGCAGTGCTCACCGGCCGCGACAAGGGCAAGGCGCGCGACGCGATTGTGGCTGCCGCTGAAGCCGGGGAGATCGATATTCTGGTCGGTACCCACGCCCTGTTTCAGGGCAGCGTTGCCTTCAAGGACCTCGCCGTTGCCGTCGTCGATGAACAGCATCGCTTCGGCGTGCGCGAACGCATGGAGCTGTCGTCCAAGGGCGTGGCCGGCACCGACGTGCTGGTGATGACCGCGACACCGATCCCCCGCACACTGCAACTGACGGCCTATGGCGACATGGATGTGTCACGCCTCACGGAGAAACCTGCCGGCCGCAAACCCATCGCTACCCGCGCGCTGCCGCTGGAACGCATGGATGAAGTCACCAACGGCCTGCAGCGCGCCATCGGGGAAGGTCGTCAGGTCTATTGGGTGTGCCCGCTGGTCGAAGAGTCCGATGTCCTCGATGTCGCCGCCGCTGAAGATCGCTATGCCGGTCTCAAGGCTGCGCTGGGCGCGCGCATCGGCCTTGTTCACGGTCGCATGAAGGGGCCGGAACGCGAAGAGGTCATGACAGCTTTTCAGGCCGGTGAGATTGATGTGCTCGTGGCCACGACAGTCATCGAAGTTGGCGTGGATGTGCCCAATGCCTCGATCATGGTCATCGAACACGCGGAGCGCTTCGGTCTCGCGCAGCTGCATCAGTTGCGCGGGCGTGTCGGGCGCGGGTCAGCGGCCTCTAGCTGCCTGCTGCTCTACAAGACGCCGCTGGGCGAGATGGCTAAGAAACGCATCGCAACACTGCGTGACACGGAAGACGGCTTCGTCATTGCCGAAGAGGACCTGATCCTGCGCGGCGCCGGGGAAGTGCTCGGCACCCGGCAGTCCGGTCTGCCCCAGTTCCGGCTGGCATCCCTGGAAGCGCACGCAGACCTGATTGCTGCCGCCCGCGACGACGTAGAACTCATCCTCAACCGCGACCCGGAACTGGAAACCGAGCGCGGCGCGGCCCTGCGGGTGCTGCTCTATCTCTTTGAGCGCGATGAAGCCATCCGCTACCTGCGGGCGGGCTGACGCGCCGCGCGATCAGCGATCAAGAATCTGTTCAGCGTCCACCATGAGCGCGCGCAGCCTGCGACGGCCCCGGGGTGTGGCGTCTGCCAGCAGTGTGACAAGAAACGCGTAGCGCGCTCGCGCCTGGCTGTTGCGGCTGTTGAGACCGCCCGTAGCCCACATATGCAGCGTGGCCTGGAGCGCATGGAAGGCGTTGTGCGCCAGCGGCAAGGTCGCCAGGTCGCCGCGCAGATCTCCGTCGTCAACAGCACGGGTGACGGCGGACAGCATCACGTCACCGCCGCGTCGGAACATGCGGCCAAGCCAGTCCGGCATGTTGGGTGCTTCGAACTCATAGAGCGCACGGAACACGGCCCGGTAGACATCCTTGTCCGCCATCACCAGGCGAAACAGTTCGTCAATGGCGGCAAGACCAAACTCGATACCCTTCTGCTCAGGCAGCCCGGCAAGAACGTCGTCCAGTTGGTCCAGAGCCTCAGAGATGATTTCCCGTATCAGGTCTTCCCGCGACCCGATGAGGTTGTAGATGGTCGGCACCGTGACGCCGGATGCCGCCGCCAGTTCCCGCAGCGACAGTGCCTGTACCCCGCCCGCTGCTATCATGCCCGCCGCATTGTCGAGAATGCGGGCCCTGCGGGCTGCCTTGTTGGTTTGACGGACTGAGAGATCGTTCATGAGAAATAATTTGCACATCAATAAAAATTGCACAAGTATAAAAAATGAACCTTACCCATTCCGGAGATTCTCGATGACACTTTCCGTCACTGACGCTGTAGCCCAACGCAAAAGTATTCGTGCGTTTACCGACCAACCCGTTGACAATGAGGTGCTCTCGTCCGTCCTCAAAGCCGCCCTGCGTGCCCCGTCCGGCGGCAATGTGCAGCCATGGCGGATCTTTGTGCTCAATGGAGACCCAATGGCGCGCTTCAAGGCGCAGATGGAAGACCAGATGGCCACGAACCCCATGGGCGAGCCGACGCAATACGAAATCTACCCTCAGGGTCTGAAGGCGCCATACCGCGACTGGCGCTTCGAGGTGGGCGAAGACATGTATGCGCTGTTGGGCATTGCCCGAGAAGACAAGATGGCCCGCCTGACCTGGCTGCAGAACAACTATCGGTTCTTCGGCGCGCCGGCAGGCCTGTTCTGTTTTATCGACCGGGACATGCTGCCCCCGCAATGGTCTGACCTCGGCATGTATCTGCAGACCGCCATGCTGCTGTTTCAGGAACGCGGCCTTGCAACCTGCGCCCAGGAAGCCTGGAGCCGGTGGCCAGAGACCATTGCAAAATTCGTCGGCGCGCCGAATGAGATGATGCTCTTTTGCGGCATGGCCATCGGCCACGCCGACACACAGGCCCCGGTGAACCGCCTGGTCAGCAAACGTGCGCCGCAGGATGTGGCGCTGAGCTTCGTCGAGTAATCGCTGCTACTTAAGAATGTCAGCCGCAGGCATATGGACCGCCAGCCAGATGGTTGGCGGTTCCGCCTGTGTGTAGGTCACCCGGTGCCGGCAATGGGCGGGAAGCAGTATCCAGTCTCCCGACTTCAAGTTTCGGGTCT
>JANQMQ010000316.1 GCA_028279995.1 Candidatus Phaeomarinibacter sp.
GCCGGACGAAACCCGATAATGAGCATGGCGCCCAGTACGACTTCCAGAACCACAGCCGCCCAGTGCAGCGGCTCGACCAGCGGCATGCCGCGCTCGGTCATGAGTGTCATGCCGGACGCCGGATCGATGAACTTCATGATGCCGGGCAACAGGAAATAGATTCCCAGCAGAACCCGGCCGATCACACCCACGACGGTCATGCGGCATTCTCCATGTCGCTGATTGCCCTGGTGATCAGATCAGCCAGCTCCTGCGGCCTGGACATGAAGGGTGAATGGCTGGCGTCCATGTCATGTGTCGGCATGTGGTTACGCGCCTCGCACATCATGCGTTGCAGGCCTGGATGCACTGCCCGGTCCTGGGTGCAGATGATGCCAACCGCAGGCAGGGCCATCGCCCTGCCCTCCATGTCTTCAAGCGAGTCCATGAGGGGCTGGATGGGCTGGGGGATGAGCCGGGCATTTGCCGCCGTCTGGTCGTCTTCCGAGCAGTCCTCATAGAAGACAATGCTGCCCGCACCGTCCTGAATGACCGTCCGGCCACCATCCGGCGCCATATCCACATGATCGCTAAGCTCATCCACTTCAGAGGCTCTGGCCAGCGCGGCTATGCTGTCACCATGTTGCAGCACGAACGCCGCCAGATAGATCAGCCCTGCAATGTTGGCCGAGTAACTGGGAGCCTGAGAAATGACTCCACCACCCATGGAGTGGCCGACCAGGATCACTTGCTCACTTTGCGCGTTGGCGAGCGAAGCCACGGCCCGTCCATAGTCTTCCAGTGTCGTGGTTGCAGGAGCTCCATCAGGTAGCTCATGCCCAGGCAGATCAAGCGTCAGAACCTTGTGTCCCTTCGCCTCCAGCGCGGGCACGAGTTTGTCCCAGCACCACGCGCCATGCCACGCCCCGTGAACCAGGATCAGGGTGCTCATACGATCTCCAGTGCCGAGAGACCCACAGCCGTCAGATACAGTCCAACGCCATACGACACATGAGCCATCAAGCTGCGTAAACGCGCTGTTGTGGGCGCAGGTGTTTTTGAAGCGGCAATTCCGGCGCCCATGCCGGGCTGCATAATCAGGAACGGGGCCGCCGATGTGACAATCCCGGTCAGCAGAGCTGGAAGGGCTGTCGGCTCGTCAATCCACTCAAGGCCGACAATCATCAAGAGCGCCCAGGCAAATGCGATGCCGATGGCGTAGTGAGCAGCCCAACCAATTACCCTTTCGCCGCTAATGGGTGAAGCGTCCGCAATATTGCCATGCACGAACTTCCCTCGGGGAATGTGCCCAACCCAACGCCCAACCATCCGGTAATTCAGCGATGGAATGTCAAACAGTCTGCTCATGAGCAAGGCCCAGATATCCATAATGACGGTTGCACCGGAACCGACGACAACAGCGACAAGAAAAAGTTCCAAGTTTGATCCCACTTACTCGATACACCGGGGAGCCTGGCTGGGAGGCAATTCAAGGGGTGAGCTACTCAGCCGCCTGTGCGGTTGCACCAGCCTGCGCACTTACACGGGGCACGGCTTTCCAGAAATAGCGTGTGAACCCACGCCGGGAATCCTTGGAGTGAATGCGGAAGGCCAGGTCAACTTCCATGCCGGAATCCACCGTACCCGGAATAACATCCGTGAACGACATCATGATCCGGCCGCCTTCTTCGAAGGTCACCATGCCGTAGTGATTGGGCGGCGCCTTTGAGAACGACAGGAAGTCAGCCGACCAGGACAGGATCTTCGCATTCTTCTCCGCAAACTTGTACGGCTCCTGCGTGTCAACCGTATGGTCATTGGGGTTCACGGATATGCGTGAGCGCGGGAACTGCACAGTGCCCGTCTTGGTGCACTTGCCGCCAACCAGCCCCATGATCATGTCTTCGTTGCGATAGAGCGTTGTCAGTGCCGTCTTGTTGTCCTGCTCGGCACGCATGCCCTGCTCCCATTCAACAAGATCGTTGAACACCAGAAGCTTCATGTAATTGTCCTCGGGACGGCCCTGCGCCAGCGATCCCGCAATGCCACGCTTGTCCGACATGGAGCCAATGAGGTCGGTCGTCTCGAAGATCAGCGCGTCGCAGCCCTGACCAAACTGGAGGACGAGAATCTTTTCGCCGGGTTTGGCGTCCTGCAACGCATGCACCAACATCACAAGACCATGTGCTGCGCCCGCCTCTCCACAGGACAGTGCAAGATTGTCGCGAACCTTCTCCGGATCAATGCCGGACTTCTTCGCCAGCGACTGGGGCAGTCGCGCGAATGTGCACGGCATCACGAAGTGATCGATATCACCCGCGCTTATGCCGGTCTTCTCAAAAACAGCAGCAATAGCTTTGGGTACGATCTTGGAAAAACCTTCATCGCGGATCCAGCGTTCTTCCCAATTGTAGTCGAACTCTTCGCCTTCGCCCCGGAAATGGTCGACAAAGTCCACTGTCTCCGTGTGGCTGCCGATGAATTTTGCGATCAGATTGTCGGACCCCACGGTGACGGCCGCGCCGGCGTCGCCAAAATCCATCTCCTGTGCACTCGCAGCACGCGTGCGCCGGTGCTCGCCTGCCGCCACAAGGGCGTTTTTGGCAGTGCCTGCGCCAACGGCATTCAGCGCTTGAATAAGGGCTGTCGTGCCCGCGCGTTGCGTCGAGGCAATGTCAGCAGACTGAATGCCGCTCTCCAGTGTTAGAGCTGCGGCAACCATCCCTGCGTTCAGACGGTCCGAAAACGGCATTGTGGTTGATGCAAAGTAAATGGCGTCAATATGGCTGCGGTCATCTTCGCGGCCCAAAGCGTCCCGCGAAGCCTCAACGGCCATGGTCAGGGCGTCTTCGTCCCAGTTGGCCATGGACCGCTCACCCTTGGCTTTTCCTACTAAATTTGGCGCCAGCCATTGGTGTGCAGCCGCAACGGACTTACGTTGTAGGCGAAGACGCGGAATATATCCGCCAAGTGAGGTGAGCCCGATGTCCAGGGTCATTAACGCGTTCCCCATGTTTTGTGTCGTTGAATATTGATTGGTCAGGAGTTTAGGGGGAATGACCGATGGCACACAACAATTTGGGCGTATGGGATGCCGCAGTCGCCGCGGAGGCTTTCTTGCGACCGGACGATGACCAGATTGACCCTGCGGAAACCGACCGCCTCATAAAAGAGGCGGTGAAAGCGGAGATCGAGCGCAGCTGGATGCACCGGTCTAGGCGAGGCATGTGGAATGTCGTTGGCGTTGCATTTGTACTGATCGGCGCGATCGGTGTTTTCCTACCCCTGATCCCCACAACAGGCCCTCTTCTGGTCGCTGCCTGGGCATTTGCCAAGGGGTCGCCGCGGCTGCATCACTGGCTGATCAACAATCGCATGCTGGGCCCTTTCATCGTTGAGTGGGAGACGTACGGCGTCATCAAGCCGCGGGCCAAACTCTTTGCCCTCAGCAGCATGGGGCTGGCCTCGGCATGGATGCTGTTCGGGGCTGACATGCACTGGGCGTTGGCAGCTGCGGGCGTGGGCCTTTGCCTTGTGGGATCTGCCTATGTGGCAAGCCGCCCGTCATCCCACGAGATCAGCCGCTAGGCTTCCGGATCAAGAATCCAGCCGACCTGAACCAGGTTCTTCCGTAAGAACCTCGACAGCCGCCAGCACCATCTCCCAATGGACATACCCGTCCATGTCGCCGGAGAACCCAAGCTCTGACACACGCATCATGGCAATCACCTGCGCGTCCTCGCCATATTGGGCAATCAGGGAGCGTGCAGCGGAAATCGCCTGCGCTTCCTGACCAGGTTTCTCATCGGGAGTGTCGTTCTGATCGGTCATAGCCGAAAAGTTAGGTCCCGCGTGCCAACTGTCCAGCAGACCTAGAGTATTTGGTGAACATCATAGCTGACGCCCGTAGATGTCAGCCGACCAACCCCAACAGCCTGAATGCGGTTAAGCCAAGCGTAGCGGTCATCACCGGTTTCAAACAGAGGACATGTCCGGAAGTAGTACGCGGATGGATCAACCGTTTCAGCCGTCTGTGGATTGAACACGGTGGGCTGTAGCTCCACGGGAATGTCCATCCGCCCTCCATAGGTCACATAGATGATCGCGCCATCGTGAGTCTTGATGCAGATGCGCACGTCAATCTCCAGGCATCCATCGTGCCGGATCAGGGCCCAGTCGCCACCTCCGGGCAGCACCTCGCCTTTGACCTTGTCACCCTTGACGGTTCCGTTGGCGACATAGGCCACCATGCGATTGCCGATGGGGCCCGCGCCAACCGGCAACGAGGCCTCAAGCGACGCCGCCATCATAAAAAGGAACTCGCTTTCGAGCGCTGCAACCATCAACCGTCTCCCCGAATAAATTTCCGGGGCAGTCTAGTCACATAGCAAAGTGGCGGTAAACGACAGACCTCACGGCCTGGCCCTACAACTTGGTAACGTAGCAGTCCTGCCCTTGGGCCTTGAGCGTGTTGCACAGGGCAGCCGCAGTTGACTTGCCCGCCATGGGACCGACACGCAGCCGGTAGTAGGTGCCTTTGCCGGGAACCTCAGCGCGCTGAATCAGGTGCTCACGGTCCTGCAGGGCAGCCTGGTGAGACGACTTTGCATTGAACCATGCCTGTTCTGCTTCAGCTTCCGATCTGAAGCTTGCAAGCTGTACGGCATATCCTGTGCCTGATGACGGTGCGTAGCTCCGTTGCGCTGCGGGAGCCGGGACAAGCTTGGCTTCCCGGTAGGTTTCCGTGGAGACACCGGGGAACGAAAGACCAGCCTTGGGCTGCGGCGACGCAATGGCCGCCACCTTCGTTTCCTGTTCAGACCTGAGTGCCAGCGATGACAGTGTCGGTCCGGGTGTTACATCATCCAATGTCAGCACGGCATTGCTTCCCGCTGGCAGGATCGTAGTCGTCCACGTCCCCATCATCGGCATGGGTGCCGCGGCAGTGGGTGTCGATGAGGCAGGGGTCACAGCCGAGCTTGCTGCCGTTGTGATCCGGCGGGCCTCGTCCCCTGCCACATTTGAGGCAAACTGCGCGGGTTGTGGCACAGCTGCGGCACGCGGGCCCGAGGTTGAAACTGGCGCGGTTGTCTGTGGCAACAACGGAGCCTGTGTTGCCAGTCCCGGCATGGTCAGGGCCACCGGCGTGCTATCCGCGCCCGTCAGGGTCGGCATGGCTGGGGTGATGGACGGCTGCGCAGCTGATGAACCGGGTGGAGGTGGCAGCATCGCTGTTTCGACAATTTCCACGTCCACAGGTGGAAGATCAGCAAGATCGGCAACAGCCGATGGAGCTGGCGCAATCGGCTCTGGAGCTGCAGCAAGAGCCAGCGCTGAGGGTGCCTCAGGCAGGGCGGCCAATGCGGCTTCAGCCGGCCGGTAGTCAGGTGCAAGAGACAAGGCCTTGGTCAGGTCAGCGCGGGCACCCTCTATGTCACCAAGGGCTTCCCGGGCGGTCGCTCGGCCATAGTGCGGCAGGTGCGGCAGCGGGTTTCCAAGTTCGATCGACTTGTCATAGTCAGCCACAGCGGCTTCGAGCGCGCCCATGCGGCGGAGAACATTTGCCCGGTTATTGTAGGCAGCCGACATGTCAGGTGCCAGGGAGATGGCCAGGTCGAAATCCTGCTTTGCCCGTTCCTGCTGGCCAAGATTGTCCAGAGCGGTCCCGCGATTGTAGTGCGCCCGCGCTCGCATATTGTCCGGCAACTCCTCAAGCCAGAGCGCTGTTGTGTAGTCGGCGGCTGCCTCGTTAAACGCGCCGCGCTTCTGGTGAATGATCCCACGGTGGTAGTGAGCGGCTGCCATGATGCGCGGCAACTGGGCGTTGGTTGCAATGATCTCATTGAACAGCCGCAGCGCCGTATCCAGTTGCCCTGCAATGAGCGCCTGGGTCGCTTCATTGGTCCGCGCCAGAATGGCCTTCTCCGCAGCCGCGCGGTCGGCGGCCTGCGGTGTTTGTACCGTTGTTTGGGACAGGGCTGGTTGTGGCGCAACAAAAACCGCTGCCAGAACCAAAAAGGCACCAAGCGCTGTCGCCCTAGCGGGCCGTTCCAAACTGGTTGCTGTCGCCTTCACGAATCGCTCCACCGCGTCACTCCTCCAACCTAGCAGACGTGCACAGGCAGTTCACATGTCCAGAACCGGCATCGCCGAAACGATGGCCTGTCGTCAGATCGGACAACAGCCTGCCGTGCAAGTTGTTGAAGTGTGGTGCGGGAGCGTTCCCGGTTTTTTGTTAGTTTCAAAGACAAATCTCACTTCATTCTCATGTGAATGAGTCGAAAGTTGTCTCAAATCATAGGCGAAATCTAAGGACCAGTCGTCTATTCGACGGTGACGGACTTCGCCAGATTGCGTGGCTGATCCACATCCGTGCCCTTGTGAACGGCGGTGTGGTAGGCGATCAGCTGCAGCGGGACTGCGTAGAGGATCGGTGCCGTAAAGGGATCAACGTCCGGCATCTGCAGGAGTGCGGTCGCCTCGTCACCGGCAATATCAATGCCCTGCTTGTCCGATAGGAGAATAATCCGCCCGCCGCGCGCCATGACTTCCTGCATGTTCGATACTGTTTTCTCAAACAGCTTGTCCCAGGGCGCAATGACGATGACAGGAAGCGTGTCATCAATGAGCGCAATCGGGCCATGCTTGAGTTCGCCCGCGGGATAGCCTTCGGCGTGGATGTAGGAAATCTCCTTGAGCTTCAGCGCACCTTCAAGGGCAAGCGGGAAACTGGCGCCGCGGCCGAGATAGAGCACCCCATGTGCGTCAGCCAGTTCGTAGGAGAGCTTCTCGATCTGAGGCTCAAGGCGCAGCACTTCGGACAGATGCCGTGGCATTGCCGTGAGTTCACTGGTCAGACGGGCATGTTCTGCTTCATCAATGGCCCCGCGGCGGCTGGCGGTTGCGATTGCCAGGACCGATAGCACCATGAGCTGACAGACAAAGGCCTTGGTGGAGGCCACACCGATTTCAGGACCGGCGAGCGTTGGGAAGATGTGGTCTGACTCCCGTGCGATCGTGCTCTCGGTGACGTTCACGATGCTGGCAATGTGCTGGCCGTTCTCGCGGCAATACCTCAGGGCTGCCAGCGTGTCCGCCGTTTCACCGGACTGGCTGATGAACAGGGCCAGCCCCCCGGGCGTCATTGCGCTCTCGCGGTATCTGAATTCCGACGCGACATCGACTTCGACCGGCACTCGGGCAAGCTGCTCGAACCAGTATTTGGCGACCACGGCCGCATAATATGCGGTGCCGCAGGCCACGATCGTGATCTTCGGTATGGCCGCCAGATCAAACGGCAGATCCGGCAGGCGGGTTGTCTGTGTGAACGGATCCACATAGTGACCAAGGACATGCCCGGCCACTTCCGGCTGCTCATGAATTTCCTTGGCCATGAAGTGACGATGATTGCCCTTGTCCACGAGCGCCGCCGCGACCGGCACCACCTGTA
>JANQMQ010000326.1 GCA_028279995.1 Candidatus Phaeomarinibacter sp.
ATTCTGCAGAAGTACAAGTCCCTGCAGGACATCATCGCCATTCTCGGCATGGACGAGCTGTCTGAAGAAGACAAGCTCACGGTGGCCCGCGCCCGTAAGATCGAGCGCTTCCTGTCGCAGCCGTTCTTCGTTGCTGAGCAGTTCACCAACCAGCCGGGCGTCCTTGTGGACATCGCGGACACGGTGAAGGGCTTCAAGGCTCTGTGCGATGGCGATTATGACCACCTGCCGGAAGCTGCGTTCTACATGGTCGGTACCATCGAGAGTGCTGTTGAAAAGGCTGAGCGTCTGGCTGCGGAAGCTGCCTAAGCCCTCTGAACTGGGCCCTCTGGATTGGTAAGAGCACATGGCTGACAAGCTGCATTTTGAACTCGTAAGCCCGGAGCGGCTCCTCATGTCTGCGGATGCGGACATGGTGACCGTGCCTGGCGCTGAAGGTGACTTTGGTGTGATGGCGGGGCATGCGCCGTTCATGACCACCCTGCGCCCCGGCGTCGTGGACGTGCAGGACGGCCGGGAGGAAACCCGCTTGTTCGTGCGTGGCGGTTTTGCGGAAGTGAATGCGGAAGGCCTGACGCTTCTGGCTGAGCACTCGGTCCCGCTTGACGAGCTGGATGCGGCTGCTCTGGACCAGGAAATCCAGAATGCGCAGGAAGACGTCGATGATGCTTCCACAGACGCTGCCAAGACGCGCGCGGAAGCAAAGCTCAACCATCTCAAGCAGCTGCGCGACGCGCTCTAGGTTGCAGGATTTGACGCTAGGGCGTTGAATCCCCAAAAAGAATGTCGATAAACCCGGCTGGACAAAACAACGTCCGGGCGGGTTTATTGTATGGGGACTTTGCCGGGGAGGGGGCTTTACCCGGCGCAACAGGTGGGACGATCATTAGATGACACAGCACTGGACCCTCGATGATATCGACTGGGCTTCATTTGATGCCTCCAAAGTGGATGCCGATCTGCTCCGCACGGTGAAGGCTGCGTCACTGGTGGAAGCAAATGCGCCGGACTATGTCAGCTATCTGAGCCAGGTTTTTTCTGACGATGCTGAACTGCTCGCGGAAATCGAGCGCTGGGGCGTCGAAGAAGAGCAGCATGGTGCAGCACTCGCCCGCTGGGCTGAGCTTGCGGACCCGAGCTTCAGTTTTAAGCAGGCGCTCAAGGACTTTCAGGAAGGCTACTCGATCCCCATGGATGTGGACGAGTCCACGCGCGGTAGCCGGGGAGGTGAGTTGCTTGCCCGATGCGTCGTTGAAACGGGGACGTCTTCGTTCTACTCGGCGATCCGTGATGCCAGCGATGAGCCGGTGCTGAAGGAAATCGCATCGCGTCTCGCGAAGGATGAGTTCAACCACTACAAGCTCTTTTACGATCACTTCCTGCGCTACGAAAGAGACGTGCCGTCAAAGATCCGCAGGCTGAAGATCGCGCTTGGCCGCGTCAATGAAGCGGACGATGACGAGCTGTCCTATGCGTATTACTGTGCCAATACGCCGGCTGACAATTATGACCGTGAAGGCTGTGCCAAGGCCTATCAGGCACGTGCACTTGGCCTGTATCAGCGCCGCCATACGGACCGGCTTGTGGCAATGATTGCCAACGCCTGTGGCATCCGCATCGGCGCTCGCGTGGCGAAGCCGCTGACATCGGTTGTGTGGTGGGGGTTCTCAAACCATGCCAGGCGTCTGGCGAAGGCCGCTTAGTTTCCGCCTGTCAGGTGTGCGAACTGAGCGACCACTTGTTCATAGACAGGCCGTTTGAACTCCACGATCAGACCTGGTAGCGCTTCCGCGTCTTCCCAGCGCCAGTCATCAAACTCGTCGTCATCAGCTTTGGCGAGATCTATGGCGCTGTCTTTTCCAAGATAGCGCATGACAAACCATTTTTGCTTCTGGCCGCGATACTTGCCTTTAAGGGCCTTGCCAATCAGGTCGCTGGGCAGGTCGTAGGTGAGCCACCCTTTGGTCTTACCGATGACCTCTACCTGGGAAATGCCGGTTTCTTCCTCCAGCTCGCGCATGGCGGCGGGGAGAGGGTCCTCTCCTTCATCGATGCCACCTTGTGGCATCTGCCAGGACCCCGGCTCGTCCTGCTGCACTGAACGTTTCATGGCGCGACGGCCAATCCAGACTTTGCCCTCGTTGTTGAGCAGCATGATGCCCACGCAGGGGCGGTAGGGAAGCTTACTCATTGTGACTATTCGGCTTTGGGTGCTGTAGGCTTGTCTGACAGCGCTGCTGATACCGGTACGAGGTCGATACCCTTGTCTGGAAGGCTTGCAGCCCATTCCGCCACACGTTCAACGGTTATGGGCAAGGCTGTGCCGATACCGAAGGCCATGCCGTCCTTGCGTGCCGCCTCTTCCAGGTCCGCCAGTGCCTTGTCTATCTGCCGTTTCGACTTGGTCGCATCTACGACTTGATTGGCGACGGCCCAGTTGAAGTCAGTCGCTGGCACAGACTCTTCCGTGGCGTTGCGCGCACCGTCACCTGTATCAACAAACCCCAGACCACGATCCTTCAGTGACGTCATGATTGGGGCCAGTGAATCCGATTCTGACAGGAAGCGCCCGCCCTGGCGGTTCACGGTGGCAAAATATCCTGTGGCCCGTGCCAACAACCACTCGAGGCGCTTGCGATTGGCCTCTTCGGGCAGATTAGTCAGCAATGTGTAGGGACCCGGATCATTATCGGGGTAGTCAAACGGCTCCATCGGCAGCTCGAGAGCGACTTCATGACCATCCGCACGCGCGGCATTGATCTGGGTCTGCAGGTCACTCGAGTAAGGCGTGAAGGCCAGGGAGATATCAGCGGGGAGTTGCTCCAGCGCCCGTTCGGCAAAAGTGCGGTTCAACCCGAAGCCGGTGATCATCACGGCGATACGCGGGCGGGTTTCCTCAGATGCTGATGCAGCTGGGAAAGGGCGCCCATAGCTGGCAACCGCCCGTTTCCCGTCTTCGGAGATGATTGGAAGCAGCCCTGCTGATGTCTCTTCATAAAGACCATTTATCGGCGCTTCGGCCAGCGGTGCGCCAACAGGCAGAACAGGCAATGACCCTATCTGCTGTAACCCGTTCGCGCTGGGTGTTGTGGGATCGCTGTCCTCTCCATCGCCCGAAGTTGTATCGGTGTTGCCGGCATCCTGGGTGTCGTCCGGGCCGAGCACCTGAGGTGCTGGCGGGATCGATACCACGTCACCACTGATAAGCGTTTCGGGTTCCTTGCCATCATCTGAAAGTGCCAGCACATGTTCAGCCGGCGTCGTGCTGCTGCCAGCGAAGGATAGCCAGATCAAAAGTCCGCCGATCATCAAGGCGACAACGAACACAGCTATGGCCAGCGGGTTGATCCGGCCAGTTGTTTCGTCAGTGCTGGTGTCGGTCGGGATGGCAGTCATGTGACGAGAAGCGAAGTGCCCCAAATCGAAGGTGAGTGAGCTGCAAGATAGCGCTTTGTCAGCGTCGGCATAAGGGCTTAGGTGTCCGGCATCCCGCTTCGGCTGTGTCGGCGTGGCAATGCTGAAACGGTTCCGGCCGCGGGCAACCCTTTTTAGGGTCATCCGCGGCCGGAATATGAACAAATTGAAAGCTTTCCAGGCGCCTTACATGGCAGCCGCCTGCGTACCTGCCAGCCTAGTTCGGTATCGGTGCCATGGCGCCGCTGCCATCTGCCGCGCCACCTGCATCTGCGGTTGGTGTCGGGTTGGCGGGGTCAAAGGTCCGTTTCCCGAGGATCAGGTCGCGGGCATAGATGAGCTGGAGGTCGTCCTTGGCATCCCGGGGTACATAGGCGGATGAGCCACCCTGCTCATCCTCGTCCTCGGCTGCCAGGTGGCCGGCAAGGCCTGCTTCGCCGGTGGTACGGATGTCTTCATCCTCCGGCACGTTCTGCTCAACCTTGATGTCCGGCACAATGCCCTTGGCCTGAATAGAGCGGCCGGCGGGTGTGTAGTAGCGCGCCGTCGTCAGGCGGATGGCGCCATCGGACCCGAGCGGGATAATGGTCTGAACTGAGCCCTTGCCGAAGGACCTGGTGCCCAGCACGAGGGCGCGCTCATGGTCCTGCAGAGCACCTGCCACGATTTCGGAAGCGGACGCCGAGCCGCCATTCACTAGCACAACAACCTGCTTGCCGTTCGCCAGATCGCCGGGGCGGGAGTTGTAACGTTGCGTATCTTCAGGATAGCGGCCACGGGTGGAGACCACTTCGCCCTTTTCAAGGAAGATATCCGAGACCTCGATCGCCTGATCGAGCAGGCCACCGGGATTGTTGCGCAGGTCAATGATGTAACCAGGCACATCGGACATTTCGCGCAAGGCTGTGCGGACGCCGTCGGATGTCTGTTCGTTGAAGGTGGTAACGCGAATGTAGCCAACACCTTCGTCACGCTTGAAGCGGACCGACTTGATGCGGATGATGTCGCGCACAACGGTTACGTCAAAGGCCTTGGTCCGGCCTTCACGCACGATGGTGACCGTGATGGGTGCGTTGACAGGCCCCCGCATCTTTTCAACGGCTTCCGACAGCGTCAGGCCAAGGACCGGGTCCCCATCCAGATGGGTGATGAGGTCATTTGCCCGCAGGCCCGCCTTGTCTGCCGGTGTGTCGTCGATGGGCGCGACGACCTTGACGAAGCCCTCTTCCATGGTGACTTCGATGCCGAGCCCGCCGAATTCGCCACGGGTCTGCACCTGCATGTCGCGATATGTCTTGGCGTTGAGATAGCTTGAATGGGGATCAAGGGACGTC
>JANQMQ010000334.1 GCA_028279995.1 Candidatus Phaeomarinibacter sp.
ACCAAGCAGGCTCAGGCCACACTTCAGCTTGAGGCAGCTGGTTCGCGTATTTTGAGCGAGGTCAACAAGTATCAGGACTATCAACGCCAGATCGTGACCGCCGAGCAGAATGCCCGTGCCGCATCGCAGAAGGCAGAAGAAGCACGCACGCGACAGGCCGAAGCAGAGCAACAAGCCAAACAGACGATGCAGGACCTCCCCAAGCAGGTGGAAATGCGCCGGCGTCAGGTGACGGAGGAACAAGCCCAACTTGAGGCGGATCATGCGGCCTGGAAGCAGCGTCTGCACGAAGAGCGAGAGAGCGAGACCCGTGCACACCGCGAGGCGATGGCGGTGATGCAACAGGAGAAGTCTGAGGCCGAGGCCGAGTTGGCGCACATTCGCAGCAACCTGGCAGCGCTGAAGCGGGAAGTGGGTGCACTCCCTGAGTAGCGATCATGGCAAATCTCCAGACCACAGGCGATATCAAGTGCTATGTGCTGGACAAATCCGATGAGTTGACCGATGGCTCCTCGGATTTCGACGCGCAATCGCTGGAGTTTATCAATCGCCAGTATCAGGCGATCTGGCTTGGCGGCCAAGAACTTGAGCCAAGCATCAAGGAAGACTGGTATTGGTTACTCAAGCATCCTCCTGGGGTACTCAACCTCGAGCCTGCCATCACAACCGGAACCGTCGCAGTCACCAACAACAGCACGGCGATCACGTTCTCGTCTGCTCCAGCGGCGAGTGTCGCAGGCTACTTCCTGCGCATCACCGGCGAGCGGGATGTGTTCCGTATCAGCACGCATACGGCCGGCGCATCGGCTGCCGTGCTCGACGCGGCCTATACGGGCACCACGAATGCGACAGCCGCCTATATCCTGATGCGCCTGGAGTACGACCTGGCCAGCGACGTGCTCAACGTCATCAGCCCGTTTCGCACCACGCGCCACAACTCTAACGAAGACCCACACCGGATTGATGGCATTGACCTCGACACGATGGAGCGCGACTGGCCCTTGTCGCAGATCTCCGAGGGCGTGCCTGAGACGTTTGCCGTGGTGTTGCAGACCGACACCACCTTCAAGATACGCTTCAACCGGTATGGCAGCAAAACCGCCAATGACTTTATCCGGGTGGAATACTCCTATCTGCAGCGCCCATCGCTCCTGACCACCACGCCCTCAACCACCCCACTGCTGCCGTGGGAATGGCGCCAGATTTTGGCCGATGCGTCTATCTTTCTGATGCTCATCGCCAAAAACGACAGCCGTGCTGATACCTATGGGCTCTCAGCCAGACAAGGTTTGCAGGCCATGGCGCGTGAAAATAGGCATCGCCGCGCAAAGGCCACCACCGATTATGGGCAGATCATTACCCGGCAGGCGCATGTCCGGTATAATAGGATCTTGCGAACAGAATCTGGTCTGATTATAGGGTAAGGCTATGGTCTACAGTGGCAACGTCGCATCATTGACATTGGGCCTCGAGGGGTTGACGGGCAATCAAAACGTCACGCAGATTCGCCCGACACAGCTCATCCAGGCCGAGAACGTGACGTTCCATACCGGAGCCATCCAGAAAGAAGAGGGGGCGACGAAGTACAACAGCACCGCGATTTCTGGCACGCCGACTATCCTGGGTGGCTGGGATTGGTGGCCGACGACGGTGTTGCAGCGGGCGATCGTCTACACGGATGCAGGCACGCTACTGCGGGACACCGGAGACGGCACCTTTGGCACGACGCTCAAGAGTGGCCTTGCGACCAGCGTTGTGCCGGTCTTTGTCGAAGGCGGCGATGAGGTCGCGGCGAACAATCGCAAGCTCTTTATATTCAATGGCAATGATCCCGTGCAGGTCCTGTCGGGCGATGGCACGACAACCAGCGACTTGAATACCGCGACTGATCCAGCTGACTGGACGGGCACTAACCAGCCGACGTTTGGCTTTGCGCATGAGGGGCGACTGTGGGGTGCCGGCAATGCGAACGACCCCCACCGGCTGTATTACACGTCGATCACGGATCACGAGGATTTTCTCGCTGGAGGGTCCCTCTCGATTTATCCAGGAGAAGGGGAGAAGCTAGTGGCAGGGATCTCCTTTAAAGGGCGCGACGAGCGGGCCCTGATAGTTGCCTTTAAATTTCCTGCAGGTATCTATATCATAGATACGTCTGATCCCACCATAGCCAACTGGAGTGTGGCGCGGTTGTCGAACATTTTCGGCGGGGTGTCGGTGCGCGGGGCCATCATGATCGATGACGATATCCTGTTCTTTGACAGCCAGGGCAACATCAATTTAATCAGCCAGATTAGTCAAGGCGATCTCGGGGGCCGTGAGCTGTCAACCTTGATCGCGGATTTTGGCCAGTTTATCCGTGAGAACCACAACCTGTCGCGGTTGCCGAACATCCGGGGCATGTACGACCCGCAGAAACGTGAGGCCCATTTTTCGCTGAGCGAGACGTCACAGACCATTAACAATCGCCGGGTGATCCTCGATTTTAACCGGGAATTGCCTCGGTTCCGCAGGAACACCCGTGATGTTGCTGAGGATATCTGGCTCCGCAAAGACGCCGATGGCATCCAGCGCCCGGCTGCTGGCGACAACGCTGGTTTCGTGTGGACACTCGATCAGACAGCGCGCAACAAGGATGGGGCGGCCTACACAGCGACGTTTCAGCTTCCCCACATGAATCTTCAGCATATCGACCCGAGCCTGGCCTTCCGGCGCAAAAACGGGCAGTTTCTCCAGATCATTCTTGAGCCGGAGGTCGAGGACTCAACGATCTTTGCCAACATTTTTTGGGATGGGAGATTTAGCGAGACCGTCGCGTTTACCTCGGGCGTGATTGGTACGGCCCTCGGCACGTTTACACTAGATGTGCACCGGCTCGGGCCGCTGAACACCCAAACGACCCGCAAGCGCCGTGTACGGGGGAGCGGGTTGCGGTTCTCGGCAGAGTTCTTCAACTCGGGATTGGACGAAAATTTCACGATCTCGGAGGTACTGTTCTACTTTACGGTGGGATCGGAGCGATGAGCAGACCACGCGACACCGAGTACCGGCTGGCTGTCAAGCGTAAGCATATCCAGATGTGCCGCGAGCTCTTGATACAGGTGGAAGGCGTTGACGGCAAGGAACGACTCGAAAAGCCTATTGTCATGGGCATACGCCATGACAAATTACTTGGCTTTATCTCTACACGCACCACCAAGAAATTTGTCCAACTTGGGCGGTTGATCGTTGCGCCTGGATCGCACAGGAAGCTGACGTGGTTGCGACTGATTGAAGCCTACGAGCGTGCCTTGCAATGGTTCCATGTGCGCAGCTATATCATGGGGGTGCGACAGGAGCAGCAGGATCTTATACAACTCATGGATGGTATGGGCTGGCGAGTCTATCAAAAGCGCGGGGAGATCTTGTGGTATCAGAGAGAGGTTGGGACCTCCCTGTTTGTTGAGGACTATGACGAGGAACAGGCGGCCTGGGAACGCCGGCGCGAGCGGAGACGGCAACGCATTGCGGCGTATCGCCAAGCGCAAGAAATTATCGTGCCGTATCACCCCGATGAAGAGTACGATGACTCTGGCGAAGAAGACGAAGAGGACGAAGACGGGGATGATCTTATAGACGACGTTGTTTGGCTTGAGGGGGCAGAGTGATGGGGGATCGTATTCCGCCAATCGTTGCGCGC
>JANQMQ010000339.1 GCA_028279995.1 Candidatus Phaeomarinibacter sp.
GAGATCGCGGATCTCGGCACGCATGGATACTCTCCTGAAATCCATCTTCCGGCGTCGGCGTATCCCGATCAGCTTACCTCACTTGGTCAGCCGGGATCACCTGCTCGTCAGACGCAAATGTGAAGCGCGGAAACTAGGCCCGGAATGCCGGTCAGTAAAGCCCACCCGTCCCGGTTCCAAGTGTTGGTACCGGACGCACCGGCCCGCTGCTGCCGGATGCAAAATCATCAGACGTTGTCCCACGCAGAACCTGCGAAGGTGCGCGAGGTTCTGTCCCCGCCTTGAAAGCTTCAAGGATGGCGCCCTCACGACCCGGACTGGCGATAAGGCCCGACTTTGCGTCGACCCGCACCAGTGTAACACCGGGAGGAATACGGAACGGCAGCGCGGGTTTGTCCGCCAGTGCCTCACGCATTACGTCGCGGAACACCGGCGCAGCAAGACCACCACCCGTCTCACCGCGGCCCATAGGCTTGGGATCGTCGAACCCAATGAAGACGCCCAATGCCAGGTCCGGTGAGAACCCGACAAACCACGCATCCTGCTCCCGGTTTGTGGTGCCGGTCTTGCCGGCCAAAGGCTTGCCGATCGATGCGATCGTGCGACCGGTGCCGCGCTGGACAACACCCTGCAACATCGAGACAACCTGATAAGCCGTACGCGGATCAATCACCCGCTCGCGTGTGTCCGAAATATTTGGCGATTCCTGTCCGGCCCACTCGTTGGCGGCGCAGCCAAGACACTCACGCACGTCATGCCTGTAGATCGTGCGCCCGTAGCGGTCCTGAATACGGTCAATCAAAACCGGTTCGATCTTCTTGCCCCCATTGACCAGCATGCCATAAGCGTTGGTCATCTTTAGAAGCGTGGTCTCGCCCGCCCCAAGAGACATTGCGAGCACCGGCATCATGTCTTCCGTGATGCCGAAGCGGCGGGCATATTCGCTGACCTTGTCCATGCCGATGGCTTGGGCAAGCCGGACTGTCATTACATTACGTGACTTCTCAAGCCCCAGGCGCAACGTCGAAGGTCCATAGAATGTGCGCGAGTAGTTTTCTGGTTTCCAAAGAGCAAGGCCCGGTCCCTGCTCAATGACGAAGGGTGCATCGAGCACCAGGCTGGAAGGCGTGTAGCCATTGTCGAGCGCAGCAGCGTATACAAATGGCTTGAAAGAAGACCCTGGCTGCCGGATCGCCTGCGTTGCCCGGTTGAACTCAGAAAGCTGGTAGCTGAACCCGCCAACCAGGGCGAGCACGCGGCCCGTATGGGGGTCCATGGCAACCACGGAGCCGTTGACCTGGGGTATCTGGCGCAGCCCAAAATTCGTCTGGGCACCCGCTCCTTCCTGGTCTGCAGCCGGTTCCACCCAAATGACATCGCCGCGCGACAGCACCTGCGTGACATCCGTCACTTCAGCGCCGACCTTGCGGTTGTTCTCCGACGCGCGGGCCCATTTCACTTCGCTCAGCGGGAGATATCCGGTTTCACCCGGGTCGACCATTCTCCCCGCCTCGTCCACATCGGGGCGAAGACCAATCTCCGCACCTTCGACAGTGACATCAAGAACGACGGCAAGACGCCACGGCGCCAGATCACGGGCCGTATCCATGCTGACAAGTGCTTTTGGCCAGTCGCTTGTCCAGTCCGTTGCCGAGTCCATGCGAGCGAATGCACCGCGCCAGCCGTGGCGCTGATCATAGGCAACGAGGCTCTTGCGCAGGGCAGATCGAATGAGCGCCTGAAGGTTTGTATCGAGCGTCGTACGGACCGACAGGCCACCGTCGTAGATTTTCTCTTCGCCATACATGCTGATGGCACGGCGGCGAACTTCTTCGACGAAAAACTGCGTCTCGACAATCTGCGTCCCGGCAGATCTCGGCGTCACATTGAACGGTTCCGCGCGGGCAACGGATGCTTCGAATGGCGTGATCCATTCGTTCTCGGTCATGCGCGACAGCACCCAGTTGCGGCGGGCGACTGCGCGTTCGCGCTTGCGGAACGGATGATAGTTGTTGGGCGCCTTTGGCAGAGCCGCCAGATAGGCCATCTCACCGAGCGTCAACTCGTCCAGTGACTTGCCGAAATAGTTCAACGCCGCTGCGGCCACCCCGTAGGACCCCAGCCCCAGATAAATCTCGTTGAGGTAGAGTTCGAGGATGCGTTCTTTTGAGTAGGCGCTTTCAATGCGCCTAGCCAGAAGTGCTTCCTTGATCTTGCGCTCGAAGGAGACCTCGTTGGTAAGCAGGAAGTTTTTTGCCACCTGCTGAGTAATGGTCGATGCCCCTTCAAGGCGTCGGTTGTTCATGTAGTTGGCGACGTTGGATATGGTGGCGCGCAACACACCGAAGATGTCGACCCCTTCGTGTTCAAAGAAGTTTTTGTCTTCCGCGGAGAGAAATGCGTTGATCAGGTCCTTTGGAATGGCGCTGATGGGAACATAGAGACGGCGCTCACGGGCAAACTCGGCAATGAGTGAGCCATCCCCGGCATGCGCCCGTGTCATCACAGGTGGTTCATAGTGGGCCAGTTGGTCGTGAGGTGGCAGATCCTGAGAAAAACTCCACAGCAGGAATGCCACGCCAAGCGCCGCACCCGCCACGAGCACGAAACCTGCAACTCCCAGGTAAGCAAGAATTCTCATCATCTGGTCAGATACGTCCCCGGTCGTACAAAGTCATGAGCATCGAAAATGCTGGGTTACCAAGCCTTGCCAGCATCTCCATCCATGAACGGATATGCATCTTCAAGGCCAACATCCTGTAATGACGAATTATGGCACGCGAATGACCCATTTTTCCAATGGGGGCAGGCATTTAGCCGCAGATTTTCATCACAAAACAGCTACTGGGCAGCTTCGGCACGGCGTTCGGCAAAATAGGCGTCAACGCCGCGCGCAATTGATATCGCGGTCTTGCGGCGCCAACTGGACGAAGTAAGGCTCAACTCGTCATCAGCGTTGGTGAGAAAACCCAGTTCAATAAGAACAGAAGGCACGTCGGGCGCCTTGAGGACCCTGAAACCGGCAAAACGATGAGTATTGCGCAGGACCTTCGTCACCTCCGCCATCTTGGGAATGACGGTCTGGGCGAAACGGACCGAGAGGTTCTTGGTCTCGCGCTGAGCAAGATCAATCAGAATGTCGCGCACATCGTCGCTGTCACCTCCGAGATTCACACCGGCGATGATGTCTGCGTCGTTCTCCTTGCGTGCGAGACGTGCGGCTTCGGCGTCGGATGCTTTTTCGGAAAGCGTGTAGACGGAAGCACCCCGCACATCCCGTCGCTCAATTGCGTCTGCGTGGACGGATATGAACAGGTCCGCATTCTTGCGGCGGGCAATGGCCACGCGCTCGCGCAGCTCAATGAATATGTCTGTTTCACGCGTGAGGTGAACTTCGTATCGGCCGCTCGCACGTAGGGCTTCTCCAAGGGCCTTTGCGAATGCAAGCGTCACATTCTTTTCCCTTGTACCCCGCGCACCCAACGCGCCGGGGTCCACGCCCCCGTGACCGGCATCGATGACGACAATCTTTCGTGCATTTGTTGCCGGTTTGGCGCTGGGAACATCCGGTTTCGGCGCGACAGCAGCTGGGGCGGGTCGGGGGGCGTCCGGCCAACCGGCGGCAGCGCGAAAGGCGGCATCTGGCGTGCTGACCAGGTCGAAAACAATCCGCCAGTTCTTGTTGTTGTCGGGGTCGGGTGGCAGAACAAAAGTCCGAGAAACTTTTGCCGGTCCTGAAAGGTCGATCACGACACGTGCATTGCCCGGGCGAAACAAACCGTAGCGGAATGAGCTGATAAGTCCCCTGCCCGCTGGAACAAAATCCGAGGCGAGTTCCCAGTCGAGGGCCGGGAGGTCAATAATAAGGCGATAAGGGTCTGCGAGCGTGAATGCCTTGGCCTCCACCTTGCCACTCAGCTCAAGCACAAACCGCGTGGTGTCACCGCTTTTGCCCAGCCTTACGTCCGTCACCGATGGTGCGACGTCCTGGGCATAAGCCGGCACTGTCAGCGAGGTCACCAGAACCGCCGCCATGACTGCAAGTAGCACTGTGCTGCGCGTCAAAGCTGACCTGACAATTCCCAAAATACGACCCGCCCACAACATATCGCAGAATTCCGGACTTTCTTTACCAATACAGGACAGCGTGCCTTTATCGGTCAATCTACTAAATGGCTCAAATCCGCCGAAAACATGGTCCGGCGATCACTTGATGCCGGATAGTAAGTGGCAAAGGATTAACCGCTCATAAACCATCTGGACCGCAGTCTCGATATAGCGGCGGAATCCGGCAGGTTTGGCATATGTGTATCGTGCCGCTTGCATCTCACGGGACCGCCCGGCTACAACTTGGGACGTGTCTATGATCAGGCAACGCGCGGACAGGGGCCAAAATTCCCTGAAAACTGCAGTTTCTATCAAAAACACGCTTTTCCTACGTGACTCGCAGGGGACCGGCAGACAGGCCGGATGAGCGACCACGGGAATGTACGAATTTTGACCGTATCGGACCGGCCAATCTTACTGAATTGGCAAAGTTCGAGATCGAGATGACCGCTTGGGCCGAACGGCTATTTTGACCGGGACTGCCCACACTGAAAACTGAACCAATGACCGTTTCGCGACCCAGCACAGCACGTCAGACCGTCTCCCGACGGACCGCAGCCGTGCGGGCATTTTTTGACCATGGGCCCTGCGGCGCATGGACGGCGAACGGCATTCCCTCATCCTTTTTTGCGCGCCGCGCGGCAGAAATGCCCGCCCGGACACCATTCCGCCAGCTTGCGGACAAGGTGAGCCCGGCCAGCGCCGGCGCGCCTGGAGAACATGCCTATGGGCAAGAAAATGCTGATAGACGCGGCCCACCGGGAAGAAACCCGCGTGGCCATCGTCTCGGGGAACCGTGTCGAGAACTTCGACTTTGAATCCGAAGCCAAGCGCCCCCTGAGGGGCAACATTTATCTCGCAAAAGTCACGCGCGTTGAACCGTCGCTGCAGGCTGCCTTCATTGAATATGGCGGCAACAGGCACGGCTTTCTTGCGTTCAGCGAGATCCACCCTGACTACTACCAGATACCTGTTGCGGACCGTGAAAAGCTGCTTGCTGAAGAAGCAGCTGAAGAGTTCGAGCAAGACTTCGATGACGACGTTGACTTCGATGTCGACGAGCCCGATGACGACTCTGGTAGCCGTGGCGCAGACGAAGACGACGCCTTCGCAATCGGCGCCCATGCCTTTGAAACAGATGATCAGCCTGAGGAAGATGACGGAGACAGCGAAGGCGACAACGCTGCTGATCCGGCGATTGCTGCTGCGGCCGCTCCTGTCGATACGCTGAGTGAAGATGTGCCTGAGGAAGCCTCGTCGGAAGCAGAAACATCTGACGAAGCCGCCGTCTCCGAAAGTGATGCGGATGATGCCGGAGAACTGTCGGAAGCGGATATCGAAGAGATCAACGACGAGGACAGCGCTGAAGAAGTGACGTCTTCTGAGGATGATGACGACCTCGATACCGGTGAGGATGACGACACGCCATCCGACGAAGAGGAAGCAACAGCCTCTGATGACGCTGAAGACGGCAACAAGGCATCAAGCAATGGCCGTCGCGGCCGGGGCCGCGGTCGCGGCAACCGCAATGGCGGTCGCGGGTCATCGCGCGGACGCAACGGCCGGAACGGTGATCGCCGCCCCTCGCGCCGCAGTCGAAGCCGCCACTACAAAAT
>JANQMQ010000041.1 GCA_028279995.1 Candidatus Phaeomarinibacter sp.
ACTCCCGCGCCCACAGAACCTTTCCGCAGCCGACCTATGCGCAGTTCGCGGCGCTGTGTTTTGCGGCGCGCATGCCGGGCTTGAGAGAGCTTGTGCGCCTGGTGCCGCTTGGCAAACTCAATGCAGCTTTGCTTCGGCGTAACATCGCGCTTGGCTGCTTTGATGAAGCCCTGCTGGATCAGTATGTGGGCTGGATGGATATGCCTGCGGGCCGGCGATGGCTCATTCATTTCTTCAGATATTACGAAATGCCCGCCCGGCCCGAACTGGATGCGGCCATCGAGAACATCGCCTGCCCGACGGACATCATCTGGGGCGACAAAGACCCCTATTGCCCGTTCTCCATCGGTCAGGATCTTGCAGCGCGCATTCCCGATGCGCGGCTGGTGGCTGTTGAGGGAGCGGACCACTACGTGATGGAAGAGCGCCCGGACGATGTGCTGGCCGCGCTCCTGCAACTTTTGGAAAGGCCGGTGACAGGATGACAGCTTATGTGGTGTGGGAAGCGACCATTCCCGACATGTCCAGGATGCAGGCTTATGCCGAAAAGGTTGGCGCAACCCTTGATGCCTTCGGGGGACGGTATTTGGTGCGGCTTGGGGAAACGGATGTACGCGAAGGCACGCTGGGTGCTCACTCCAGTCGCGTGATGCTTGAGTTTCCGGATATGGACACGGCGCGGGCCTGGTACACGTCGGACATGTATCAGGAGATCATTGCGCTGCGGACGGACAATGCCTCCGGCAATCTCTATTTCATGCAGGGTGTGTAGGCGGTACCGGTGCTGCCGCCATCAAGAGGCCGTGCGCTATCCCATGGCAGGGTTCTGGGGAACCGAGTCGCAGGTCGGGTCAACGGGTGACCAGGGCTGGGCGGAGTCGGCCCAGAAGCTTGAGGCGACCTTTACCCAGCTGCTGTCTGCCAGAGAGCCGGCCTTCACGATCGTCAGTCCGGGATTTTCTTCAATGAAGCTCACCAGGGGCGAGCCGCACTTGTCGCAAAAGCCACGGGTCACATGGCTGCCGGCTGTGCCGGTTACCGTGTAGGTTTTGAGTTCGCCCTGCATCTCCATGGCGTCAGAGGGGACAAAGATGATTGTCGCCTTGCCGCTGCCAGTCGACTTCTGGCAGTCGGTACAATGGCAGTGATGGCCTGAGATCACCTTGTCGCGATCAAACTTGTAGGTCACGTCGCCGCAAAGGCATCCGCCGGTCACAGTATTGGTCATTGTCTTTCCCCTGTCGCCTGTTCGTTGGGCCGGGTGATTGCTACCGGCGCATTTTTGTTGGGGATATCTTTAGCACATATGCCGCGAAGGCTAGTCTTCCATATTGGCAATCCACTCACGGATGAGTGCGACGCCCTCCTGGTGAATGGTGGAGCGGCCAAGCTCGGGCATCATGATGCCGGGGTCGTTTGAATCCATGCGGTACACGAGAATCGAGCTATCGGGATCGCCGGGAGCGATCGAAAAGTCATGGCCGCCGGAGCCGCGTCCGGCTGCGACCGGGCGCTTGAAAATGCCGTATTGCGCCGGGTTGTCGGCGCGGGTGTCGAGA
>JANQMQ010000403.1 GCA_028279995.1 Candidatus Phaeomarinibacter sp.
ACCGTGATCCCTTGGAAGCTCAGATTGCTGAAAAGTTTTCAGTAAGCCACGATGCCGCTGACAGGATCGTAAATGACGCCATTGGAGCCATGCACAGCAAATGAGTGCCTTGTCTTTATCCGAAGCGCTCAGATCTGGTCGGTTAGATCAGTTCATCAAGGAGCAAGAGAACAAGGGATTTGGCCCCATCTCTGAGGCGGAGTTTGAAGACACCGCCTCGAAGGTTATCAGAACGCCGCAATCAGACGATCAAACATCAGGTTCACCTCGTCGCGATGGTTCGCGCGGAAAGTGAATTCGTCAAGATAGCGCTTCATCCACTTCTGGCTGATCGAAACGTGCGTGCCACGCACCGAGTGCTTGAAGTGACGCCAGAAGCTTTCGACGTGGTTTGTGTGGTGAAGCTGTTGCGTCTCATAGTCATAGATCGCCCACTGCTTCTTGCCATGCTTCACCGCAACGTGCGTGTAGCCTGCGCCGCTCATTAAGCCGTAGCTGTACAGTTCGTCGGTAGAGACGGTTGCGCCCGGCGCGACATTCGCCAGTGTCTTCTCTCGAAGCGTCTTCATCTTCACGTCCGGGATGATTTCCGTGACCAGCCGACCGCCGCGCTCTTTGAAACCCATGACGATGGTTTTGCCAGCCGCGCCGCGCCCACGCTTACCGGGGCGCTTGCCGCCGACATATGCCTCGTCAATCTCGACATGGCCAGAGAGAATAGCCTGAGCGTCGTGCTTGCTCATCTGTTCGCGAATCTTATTCCCGATCCGCCAAGCGGTCTTGTAGGTAACGCCAAGTTGGCGTTGGAGTTCCTTCCCGCTTACGCCGTGGCGCGTCGTGACAAAGAGATAGATCGCATAGAACCAGACTTGGAGCGGAGTGCGAGTGTCCTGAAAGATGGTGCCAGCGGTCGGGTAAAGGTGATCGCCACAGGCCGCACAAGCCCACGCGCGGCGGTTGCTCATGCGGTGGAAAGTGCTTTCGACGCCGCAAGCATCGCAGACATGGCGCTCACCAAAGCGGACGTTGAAGATGTGCTCAAGGCACGCTTCATCATCGGGGAACCGCTTGAAGAACTCGCGAACGCTGAAGTCGGGGCTGGCTGATTTACTCTTGTCCATGCCCTCAACATAGGGTCATCGCCTACTTGTTTCAAGGGGATAAACCCCAAAAGAAAAGGGCGGCTATTAAAGCCTGGAACAACCGCGCCACCCCCAAGCCGCCGGAAGATGTGGCGCCGCTGGTGGAGAGCCTGCGGGCTGGCAAGTATGGGATGTCCATGAGTTGGGCAGATGACGATGGCGTGATGGTGACAAAGAAGACGGCGGTTTTCCCGGAAGGCACAGACCTCAAGGTCGCCGACACCCTCATAGCTCTAGCCGCTGAGAATGAGCGGTTGAGAGAGGCGTTGTGCGAAATCGCGGACGGTGGCGAATACATGGACTTGCATTACGACCACGTAGCCCGCAAGGCCCTACAGGAGACCTCCGATGACTGACCAGATCGACACCAGCGCCGAGGCCGTGGAGAGGATCACGCAAACATTGTTCGAGGCGCATCGGGATATGTGCTACGCGATGGGCAAAAACCCCGATACCTACGTCACCAGCCACTCTGAAACAGCGATGCTGATCCAAGCGGTATGTGCGCAGCGTGATCAAGCTATATCGGGACATGAAGCCTTGGGAGACAAAGTGCACAGCGCTATACTCACCCTCGCCACCCAACCCGAAAAGGATGCGGCAAGAGAGAGGAGGAAAAAATGCTGAGATGGGATTTAGCAGACCTCGCTAAGAGTGAGGGCCGAGATGACGTCGAAAAAATGATGGAAGCCGTTGACTTGGTGTGGCACCGGTTGGCTTGGACCTACGCCGTGTTTGTCCTAGCGGTTTTTGTTGGCGGTCTTGGCTTCGATATCATGCCCTACTGGTTTGTGCCTGTTTTTCTGCCCTTTCTGACCGCTGCGGTTCAGGCGCAAAGGATGATTTGGGCTGTAAAGAGGCGCACATCCGGAGGCAACGAAGATTGAATTGCCAGACCATCTCAAGGATGCCCTTACCCCACAGGATACCCCCGTTGACCCCTTGCCCAAGACATAGACAGCGTAGGTCCACCTTTTCCGCAGGCAGAGCACCTAAGGCGTTTTGTGATCGTGCCCAAGCGTTCTTCCGCGCCGTATGTCGCTATCAGATCCTCGCCTGTGATCTCGCCACGATGGCCACACCGGCAGTAGATGCTGACAACGTGATCCCGAAGGACTGAGAGTTGGGTTTGTCCGCCGTCGCGCCGATGGAGTTTCTTCTCAACCCGCATGGCTTTGATAGCGCAACGATCATCGGTTTCCGGGCAATCAAACGCCTCACGCAGGCTCGACCGATACCAGTAGTTTGGGGGGAAGTTGAGGCGCTGGCATAGGCTATCCTGCCACTCGGCCTTGAGTAGACCGCAGGTGGCGCAATGGATGATAGCAACGCGCGACTCGGGCATCCAGCGATGCTAGAACAAGACGGGAACATTTGGCAATGAAGGAGAGTGGAATGAGCAATGACTTCCCTAAGCTCGGCATCAACACGCAGGAGCTTCTTGATCAGTGCCGCAATCTAATCGACAGGGCGAAGACCGAAGAGGATGTGACAAACTGGGGCGTGAACTGGGCTGATATTGGTGTCGCTTCAATCGAATATCGCAAAGAGATGCTAAATGCCGACTCCCAGCCATACTGCGCCGTCATTCTGGAGGAAGCATCGCCTAGCTCTGAGTTGGCGCAATATGTCTACAACGGCTTGAAAGAGCGATTTCCTAGCGTCAGCGTGGAGTGCGAATGGTGACAGTGCTACAGCGTCAGAACCACATGTCCCATCGCCAGCACAACGCCGATCAGGACGAGGACACATAGAGGAGCTTCGCCATACCAGGGCGGTGGCACTACGCGGCCTTGAGGTTTTGCAGCCCGCTTAAATAGGCCTCGGCCCGTGACGCGCTTTTGAACGCCACGGCGCGGTCTTCATGGTACTCCGCCTGCGGATCACAGACAATCCAATGGCACCGGCCCCGCACCTTCGGAATCACACCACCCTTGCTGATACGCGATGCGTATTGGTCCACGATCTTGTAGCCTGCTGACGCAACGCAGAGGGCACTATGCTGGCGCTCCGGCAAAGAGTGATCCAAGACCCCATCGGAGTGTAGGTGCCCGTCCAAGAGCACGTCCGCCTCTTCGCCTTCCAGCATCTCGCGAATGTGGCCATGGGTTTTGTGGAACCACGATCCGCCCTTCTGGAACTTGTGAGACAAGACCACCCGGAATGGACGCCCGCCCTTGGGCTCGACAACGAAGCGGACTGACCAGTAATCGGTAAGCGTCTTTTTCGGTAACAGCCTGTGAAGGTAGTCCGTCAGATAGTCGTTCATCTCTTCATGGTTGCCGTCTGTCCACACGTCCGGCTGCATGAGATGAATGTAGTGCTCTGCCCTGAGAAGCGCGGCGGGCTTGGTGCATTCCTGCTTGGCCCATTGCTTAGCCAACTTTCCCGCCATAGGCCAATTGTTCAGCAGATCACCCCCATGGCACATGATTGCGCCCATCTCATGAGAGGCGGCGATATCGGCCTGTAGAACCCGCAGGGGTGTGCTGTTGTCGTCAACGTGGGGATCTGTGCAGTGAAAGATGACAAACGGCCCCTTGGGGCGCCTTATCGTTTGCCACTGCTTGCGTGAGACTTCGGAATAGGTCCGCTCGAA
>JANQMQ010000381.1 GCA_028279995.1 Candidatus Phaeomarinibacter sp.
CCTCAGCCACCGACATGTTCAGTCGGTACTGAATGGAGGTGCCTTGGCGCTCCTGGCTGATGAGGTCTGCGTCTTTCAGCTGTGCGAAGTGACGCGACATGGTTGGTTTGGATACGTCGAACCCGTCGGCAAGGTCACCCGCGCCTATTGGCCCCTTGCGGAGGCGGCGCAAAACTTCCCTGCGGACGGGATGGGCCAGGGCCTGGAAGATATCACTCATGTGTTTGTATTTAGCTATTGCGCTAATTAGCGTCAAGGCTAAATACAAACACTGCCGAGAGTCCATTGTCCATCATGCGGTGGAAGTCGCGGCTTCCAGGTTCAGCTTTTGAACAGGTGCTATGCCGTCCAGCCACCATGGAAGGAGATCGGGACGTGGTGTGTCAGCCAGATCTTTGCCATCGGGCCCGCATCCACTGCAGTGGCATCGAACACACTGAAGAACGTTTTTTCGCTCTTGGCATCCAGGCACTGGGCGATCAGCCAGCCATCATCGAGTGTGCCGGATTTTTCGTCGCGGGCGACAAATACAGGTTCGCCGACATGGGTGGTATCTGCACCGAAGTCAAAGACCTGTGTCTGGCCGGTTTCCATGTTCATGCGCTTGACGCCACTGTTGACGACGCCGCGTCCACCAAATGAATAGTAGCCCACACGGTGTTTGCCGAGCTGCACCCGCGGGTCGGTCATTGGGAATTCGTGGTTGCCGGTATCTAGAATCTCTTCGCGGGCCCTGCCTGTGCTCCGTGAGATGATGTAGCGGCGAATGGTGCCGGGCTTTTCAGCATTGCCCCACTTGCCGACCATGATCTGCTTGAACAATGGATTGTCGCCGATGAAATGGTCCGGCTCGTCGAAGCCGACAAAGTCAGCGATGATCTCATCCCCTGCGTCATAGGCATTCAGGGCATGCCACATGAATGACCCGGGAACATCATGGAATGTCGCTTCTCCACCGGACTTGGGAACGACCGCCAGAACCGTCCCCTCAGACGCATCAAATGAGAGGCTGTCGGTCACGCTGTTGAAGCCGGCGAGAAACCCTACTGGCGAGAAGTTGCACGGGTGGAGGACGAAAATGATGCTCGACTTGGTGGCGAAGAAGTCGTGAATGTAGACCTGCCGAGGGGCGTCAAATCTGAATTCCGTCGCCAGCTCCATGGATGGTTTGTAGATGGACACGTGCAGGGACATGGTTGGGCCGAAGCCCTGGCCGGCCAGAATCCATTCATTCGTCTGCGGATCAAGTTTGGCATGGGCCTTGTAGCCACCTGAAATCGCAGACGTTGGCAGTGTTGATTGTGTTTCCAGTGTCTTGGGATCGAGCAGGAAGGTGGCGCCGCCTTCGTCGCGGGCTGCAATCCTGCCGTTGACCGGATAGACCGTCACGCCAGCCTGGCTTTCAATGTCGCCGCCCAGAAGGTTCGAGAAGACCCCTCCGGGCCGCCGTGTTGTCCAGGTGGCGTGCAGGTATTTTCCAGCTTCTTCTTCAGCCCGCAGCTTTGGTGTGTCGACAAAGGCATTGGAGTAATGGGCCTTGCCGTTGCGGATCGCCAGGCGCTGTACCAGCCCGTCGCCGTCAAGAAGGTGCTGCTTGCGGTAGCCGTTGCGCTCAAACAGGCCCGGACCATTGCGGTACAGCACGCCGGACATGTCAGCGGGCAGGATGCCTTCAATGTCAGGCGTATAGCTGCGCCCGCCTTGCTCCGACACACCCAGCAGGGTCATCCAGTGAGGCGCGGATTCCGTAGTCTGTGATGCATGCGCCGTCGACATGAAGCGTGTCCCCGTGAGCTGAGTGGTGATCGGGAGGAGTGCAGCTGCCGCGCTGGTTCCCGTAAGCAACGCCCGACGGCGTGTGAGGCCGGTGGATGGTTGTTGGTTTGTCTTGGTCATGGTGTGCCCTCCCTGCAGTGCAAATCCGAACCAATCTTTACGGTGTTAAGATAAGTTGCATTCTAACGCTGTCAAGATTAGAAATGCGCATGGCCACAAAACAGAAAAACCCAAGCAAATCTGCGGGATACCATCATGGCGACCTGAAGCGTGAGCTGGTGACCGCCGGCCGGCGTCTGCTGGAGAAAAGCGGTGTTGAAGGGCTTTCCCTGCGCGGTGTGGCGCGGGAGGCCGGGGTCAGCCAGGCTGCGCCCTATCACCATTTTGAAGACAAGGATGCGCTGCTGGCGGCAATTGCTGCTGAGGGCTTCGCCGGTCTGTCTTCCGAAATGGCGAAGTGGTCAGCGGGGGCAGATACGGCGGGAGCGCATATGGGAGGGCTTGGCGCCGGCTACATTGTGTTCGCATTCGAAAACCCCGAGCTGTTCCGCCTGATGCACGGTCCGCGGTTTGCCGTGGCCGACAGGTATGACGACCTTCTCACTGTTGCCGCTGACAGCTTCAACATGCTGCGGGATGGGGTTGCCGCGTGTCGACCCGGCGCGAGTGAGAAGGAGATCGAGATTGCCTGCCAGGCAGCTTGGTCGCTCGTGCATGGTGCCTCAATGCTCATTGTGGACAGGCGCATTGATGCGGGAACAACGGTGGATGATATCGTTACCTTTGCAAACCAGATAACGAAGCAGCTTCCCGTCTCTGGCTGACACTCCGGTTTCCGCCGCGCACAAAAAGAGGGGAGATCCTTTCTGGATCTCCCCTTTAGTGTTCGCGCCTGTAACCCCGACGGTTGTTAGCGCTGCTCGATACGGTTCAGGTCGGTGCCCTGCGTGGCTTACCAGTCTGAGCCGTAAGTGGCTGTGTTGCCTATTGACGTGGCCTGGATGGAGGTAAAGGCCGCGTGGTTTGTGTTGTCCGTCGACAGGTCGACTGATGACCTGATGGCGGCATTGTTCGTCTGGTTGTTCGTCGCGGTCAGCGGTGCCGGGTTGCCGTAACCGGCGGCGGCGCCGTGAGCGGAGTTGCCGATGGCAGTGGCTGAACCGTGAACCTGACCCCAGCCATCGCTGGTTGTGAGTTTCGAGGTGGCTGCCACGCCAGCATTGTTGGTCTGCTCAATCGACAGGTTGGCTCCGGTGAAGTTGGACCCTGCGAGGACCTTGTTGCCGATGGCGATGGAGTTGGCACCGACATAGCCATCGATCGTGTCCACGGTCACATCCACATTTGCCCGAACCTCACCATCGTTCGTCTGGGTCGATGTGAGGTCCAATGACGAACCGCGCGTGGCGGCGGTGAAGTCATTGGCAAAGGAAGCTGCCGTGGCGGCGACACCTGAGCCATCGTCATAAACAACCTTCACGTCGGAAATCACCGTGTTGAGATTGATCTGGCCGTTCAGGACCGTTGACGTTGGAAGAGCCGGGTCTGTGGAAGACGCATCAGATGCATCGGTTTCCGCAATGGCATCGGTAATTGCTTCGGCACCGACGCCACCTGTCACTTCCTGAGCGTAGCTGGCGCTAGAGAGAGCCGCGAAGGCCACTATCGACGCGGCCATTAGAACCGGCATACCAGCCGTAGGGGCGATTGCGCGTACCATAGTCATATCCTCCAGAAGTCGTCATCGGTGCAGGCTGCATTGTCTGCTGGGGTGCAGCTGCGCGGGGGGAGTAGGGGGCTGCTGCCGGGTAAGCCGGAGCAGCATGGGCCTGGATCGGAGCAGGTGCAGCGTAAGTCGGTGCAGCTGCATAGGTCTGGGTCGTGTGGCCCTGCGTTGCGTGCGGAACCTTCACAGAGTGAGCAGAACCGTTCAGTTCATTCACATAGCGGTTGTTGTGAACGTTGCCGCCGCCGAGCGGATCGTTGCCTGCGCAGGTCTGCGGACCGGCACCATAGAGGCTGCCGACCATTTCCAGCACAGCGCGTTCGATCACTGAGCGCACGGCCAGCTGGATCGGCTCAAGAGCCTTTTCACCGGCACCGATGTCGATCAGGTTGCCGCCGAAGAAGTCAAACACACCTGCGCGCAGCTCGCGGCCGATGATCTGCTTCTGGTAGGAAATCACATCCACGACTTCCAGTGAGGACGTGCGGACCAGGCGAAGGTCGAGACCAACGTTCAGGACATACTGCTTGGCAACCAGAGTGGCTGTCGTGCCCATCGGGTTTTCTTCAGAGAAGAGACCGTCCAGACCGCCAGAGCGGATGTTGAAGTTCAGCTCGGTGATGCCGCCCACAAGGTAGTAGTCCGACCCCGGAATCTGACCGGCATGGACCTGGCGATACGCACCCTTTTCACCGGTGTCACCGATCAGCTTGTTGTTGGCATATTTCAGCTCAAGCTCAGAGACGCCTGTGTCGAAACGCTCAACAAGGCGGACGCCGGACTTGGCGAGGGCGGAGATGGCCATCAGGGCTGCACCCTGGGTGACCTTGCGACCGCCTTCGAATTCTTCCTTGCCGGTGTAGTCGGCAATCTGGCCAACCGCGATGCGGGGGCCGGACATGCCCTGGCCGCGCACGTGGCGTGACAGGCAGCGCAGCGCCGTGGAGTACGGCGTTTCGTTGCTGATCACCGGCGCGTTGCCGATCGGCGTTGCATAGGTGCCGCTGGGGCCTGCAACCGGGCTGATGCAGCCGGCCAGGGCCAGTGCACCAAACGTCAGTGCAATACCGCGCAGAGGACCGCGTGTCTTTGTCGGGGACTTAGTCAAGGTCGAGCGTGCCATTGAGAACGGCCTCCTGATCGCCATTGTTTATCTGTGTCGAGTTGACGATCACTGTATTGTTGTTGCCATTGGTCACGACGTTGAGCTGGTTGCCAACGGCCAACGCAGAGCCATTGATACCGACGCCGGAACCCTGTCCAGCAACACCAGCAGTGTTGCTGAACTGTGTGAAAGTATTGGAAACGACCCGGTTCCCGTTCGCATCGCGGGTTGACGGGTTGAAGGCGCGGTTTGTTTCGCCCGGCTGGTCACCGTACGGCGTGTTCATGGTGTAGTTCTCTTCCCACGGCTCGTTGGCCGCCAGAGCTTCACCCGCCGTCAT
>JANQMQ010000389.1 GCA_028279995.1 Candidatus Phaeomarinibacter sp.
CGCATTGCCACCGCGCGGGCGCGGGCGCACCTCGATGTCCGGACCCACTGCCTGCTGCACATGGGCGATCACGCTTTTGATCGTGTCGCGCGGGTGCAGACGGAAATTCACAGTGGCAACAGCGTCAATCGGCAGCACGTTTTCCTTGATGCTGGCGGTAAGCATGGTTGGCGCCGTCGTCGTCCGCAGCATGGCATTGCCGGCGGGAATGGCGTTCAGCTGGCCCTCAATCATGCCGCCGAACAGCCACTGGTTGGCAAAGGCCATGCGCTGCAGGAACGGCATGTGGCGCGCCAGGGTACCGTAGGCTTCGCCACTGATGCCCTCAAGGCCGCCGGGCACAGGCGCGTTGCGCAGCGTGACGATGGCTTCCGCCAGCAGGGTGACGGCTGAATCCTGCGGCGGCATGGACGAGTGACCGCCTTGTGCGGACGCCACAAGGTCAATGGTGACATAGCCTTTCTCGGCCACGTTGATCATCACGACATTCTTGCTCACGCCCGGGATGAGCCCATCCAGCACGAAGGAGCCTTCGTCCAGAGACCAGGCCAGCTGCACGCCCTGCGCTTTCAGATAGTCAACGACACCGGCCGCACCAGCACTACCGCCGATTTCCTCATCGTGGCCAAAGCTGAAATAGATCGTGCGTTCGGGCTGAAAACCGCGCTCCAGCAACAGCGTTGCTGCTTCCATCATCGCGATGATGGCGCCCTTGTTGTCCAGCGCGCCGCGCCCCCAGACATACTCACCGTCGATGACACCGGCGAACGGGTCCTGCTCCCATAAATCTTCCGTACCGGGAATAACCGGGACCACATCATAATGTGCGGTCAGCAGTACCGGCTTGGCACCCGCATCCTTGCCGTCCCATTTCATCAGGATGGTTTGTTCCGCAATAAGCGTCCGTTCCATCGCCGCGTGGGCTTCCGGGTAGGTCTGCTCGAACCAGGCAATGTAGGCGTCAAACGCCTCACGGTCGCCGGGCTCCGGGTCCTGACGCGAAATTGTCCTGAACTGCATGGCTTCGGACAAACGTTGCGCAAGCACATCACGGTCCGGGTTGTGGGTGACCAGTTCGCGCTCTTCCAGAGCGGGCGGCGTGTACATCAGGGTTCGGATCAGAACCACCGCCACCAGGAGGATGAGGACGGCAGCAACGCCTAGAAGCACACGTTTCATTATTATTGTCCGGTTTGTTGGCCACGAGTGGCAGGAACCCTATCAACTGACCGGGCAGGACAAAACCGAATATGGGTTTGTCTTGGCCTATCAGTCCGTTTCGTATTAGAACCTACTCCTTGGTTTTTGATGGAGTGCACTCAAGATGATTTCCCTCACCCGAGAGAACGACGTTTTCACCCTCACCATGGATGCGGGCGAAAACCGCTGGAACACCACTTTCGTGCGGGACATCGACAAGGCACTGGACGAGGTGGAAGCCTCTACCGGCCCGGCGGCACTGGTAACGCGATCAACAGACCAGAAATTCTTTTCCAACGGGCTGGACCTGGCCTGGATGCAGGCACCGGACGATCACCCCGAGGGCGGCGACCAGACCGTGTTCGGCAAGGAGTTCATGGCGCTGATGGGCCGCTTCATCACCCTGCCCGTCCCCACCATCTGTGCCATCAACGGTCATGCCTTCGGGGCCGGTTTCATGGTCGCCCTGTGCCATGACATCCGCATCATGCGCGAGGATCGCGGTTTCATGTGCGCCAATGAAATGGCCATCGGCTTCCGCATTCCCTCCGCCGAGCTGGCGCTGTTCCGTCACAAGCTGTCCGGCAGTGCCTTCTATGAAACCGTCCAGTTCTCGCGCCGCTGGGGCGGGCCGGATGGCAAGGCGGCAGGCGTTGTCCAGCATACGGCCCCGCTGGATGAGATACCGGTGCTCGCGCAACAGATTGCGGAACAGTCCGCACCGCTGGGCGCCAACCGCGAATTGTTCGGCGATCAGAAACAGCGGCTGTTTGGGGAGAACTCGGTCCTCAACCTGCCCCACGGCGCCGCGCACATGCTGAAGAACTCGGGCGACTTCTCGTAAGACCGGCGCAGCAATCAAGTCTGCTCTCCCCAAGTTTATTTGCTGTTGAACAGGCAGACCGCCACCTTTGTCCCTGTCCCCTGGATCAAGCAAAGGTGCCGACATGGTCATGCCTACTGCCTTCACCCGTACACGCCGCGCCATCGTGGGCACCGCTCTCGCCGCCAGCCTTCTTGTGGGCCTCGGTGGGTTCCGCAGCTTTGAAGCGAACTTTGCTCCCAGCTCCGATCTGTGGCCGCGCTGGCAGGCGCATGATGCCACCAGCACCGCAATCATTGATGCGTCCGCCTGGGACCGCTTGATCAAGACCTATCTGCAACCGGACCCGGACGGGGTGGATGTCTTTGACTACGCTGCTGTCACTCCTGATGACCGGGCCGCGCTTCAGGCTTATCTCGCAGAGATGGCGGCGCTGCCGATCAGCACCTACAGCCGGCCCGAACAGATGGCCTACTGGCTCAACCTCTACAACGCGCTGACGGTTGAGGTCATTCTCGAGCACTATCCGGTCAAGAGCATTCGCGACATCGACACATCGCCCGGCTGGTTTGCCGACGGGCCGTGGGACCAGAAACTGATCCGCATCGAGAACGAAGACCTGACCCTCAATGACAT
>JANQMQ010000407.1 GCA_028279995.1 Candidatus Phaeomarinibacter sp.
GTGTGCTAAACTCCCGCAGAAGCCCGCAAGAACGGGACGAAACCGGGGGATACGGGATGACGCTTCTGAGCCGACTTGCCGGGGCCGCACTCATGGCCACCTTGTTCGCAACGCCGGCCGCTGCCTGCGGCAGCGCCTTGTTGCTGGCGTTGATGTTCACCGCATTTCCGGAAGCTGAAGGCGTGTTGTGGGCCGAGCAGGCAGATACCGATGCCGGACTACTGCAGGGTGACCGGTGGACACCCCAAACCGGGATTGAGACCGGGCTGGCCATGCATGAATGGCGGTCCGAGAAAACCGCTGTAACAGTCGATGCCATCGAAGCACGCCTGGGCGACCTGCCCGTACAGCCGCAACTGGAGAACAGCGCCCACATTCTGCTGATCCACGAGTTCCGCTGGCTGGAAGTGACCTCCCGCTCCGACGGTGCACGCGCCAGTCTGCGCGGCCTGAACGTCGAGGGCGCAGGCCCGCGCTTTTTCACCACACGCTACGTGCTCGACAATCTGCTCGCGGGCACTCTCACCTGGGATGACGCCATCGGACGCGGCCTGATTCGCTCCCCCGCCCCACTAGAAGAGCAGGGCCCCTGGCTCGCCGTCCTTCACAATGCGCTGGCGCAGCCGCCCAAGAGCTAGCATTCGGATACATGGCATCAACCAAACAACGGCTTGAGAGAAAGTTTCACCCCATAGCGCTGGCCTTGCTGGCGGTGTTCACGCTCTGCCTCGCCGGTCACAATGCGTCACTTGCCACTATCTACAGCGTTGAATTCAAGCACAGGCATGACTCATCTGATCTGGTCGCCATTATCGAAGTGACCTCATCTCAGAAGATCAAGACCGAGTGGGATACCTGCGGCTATCGGTATGAGGGAAAGGTCGTGAAACCGCTCCGTACCGCAAAAGGAAAGCACGTCCGGGACAACATTGTATTTGGCCGTCATGGTTCACTGAAGATTGGCGAACGATACCTTCTCTTTCTCAGATGGTGGGACGACTCTGAAGCCTGGTTGCAGGATTTCTACGCCCAGCCCGCCAACCAGCGCATCCTCATTCCAAGCCCCAAAGATGGCATTGAGCTGGCTGAATGCGGCGGATTGATGCCAGGCTTCCAATACGATCACATCGTTGCCGGTCACCAAGTGGATGCGGAGTTTCTGTTCTATGGGCCTGCGACATATTACACTCTTCCAGAACACGTAGAAGCGCGACAGGCAAGCGACTACACCGTCGCCATTCAGGCAGACGGATTGATCCGATATCTGAAGAGTCTTGGTGATCCGCCGGTCAACGAAAGTGAGTGGGGCATTACTGATACTTCGCCGCCGTGATGAACTCGCTGAAGCTCTCGCACCACACAATCACCGTGGAGTAATCCGCCACGCTGACGCCCTCGGGCACGTCGACGATGAAGCCGTCAAAGGTCTTGATGCTGCCGATGCGCGTTGCAGTGTCCTTGATGCGGAAGAAACTTTCCTCATCTTCAACGAACTCGCTTGCAAGATAGAGCTGATAGTCCGGTCCCGGAGCAAGCGCACCCTTGTGAACAATCTGATCGGGCGTGATGCTGACAGTCCCTTCACCCCAATGCAGGAAGTCGCTGCCCGCCAGCTCGCGGGTGAACTCAGCTTCATACACGGCCGCCTGCGCCGCTTCCGCAAGCACTGCCTCGTCCGGCGCATCCGGTGCGGTCAGGATGGGCAGCAGATAGATGCCGAGCGCGAAGCCGACGGCCAGCGCGCCACCATGGGTGCCGGCAAGAATGATCCAACGAAGCATATGCCCCTGAAACATGTGTATGTCCCCCATACAAGTGAGCTTGCGATTGCCTGCAAGCTTCTCCGGTCACGCGCCGGGTCGCAACCCAACAGATTTCACAATTCGCTGTCGGCTACGTGACCAGCGCGTGACCCATGCACAGGACAGACAGAGCCGTCACCTGACAGCACGGCCCACGGGAACGGGGTCAGGTCGCCTTCTTCTTGGGACATTTCCAAGTCTGTGTGACGCATTTCTCGCTCACACCGCCACCTTCAAAGACCACCTTCTTGACCTTCACCTTGATGGACCCGCCCGGCTGCACCTTTTTCTTGTGCAGCTTGCCGTTGCAGTCCGTCCAAAGAAATATGCAGGGACTTCCCCGCTCTTCGCACAGGACAACACCGCCGTCCCGTGCGCTTTGCGCCACCAGCGCCTCATAGCCTTCGGCTGATCCTTCCAGATCCTCGACAATTTCAGCTTCCATGTGTTTTCTCCCGGATTCGCCGCCGATCAGCAGCGGCATCCGGCACAACCTAGTGCGCCCGGAAGGAGCAAAACATTCACCAAATGGTATAGGAGCCGCTGAAGCCTAGTCCGGCTTCAGCATCACCTTGCACTGGTCGCTTGGTGTCCGCAGGGCCTCAAACGCCTCCGGGAACGCATCAAAACCAACCCGGTGCGTCACGAGATGGTCCACCTTCAGCCGGTCGCTGGCCATGAAGGACAGAACCGTGTCCCAGTCCCGCGGCTCATAGCCGAGCACGAACTGAATGCCCACTTCCTTCATGATTGCCACCATGGGCATCATCTGGTCCTGCTGCTGACACACACCAACCACCACGACCCGGCCCTTCGGCTTCACGAATTCAACCGCCTGCTGCACCATGCCGGGAATGCCGACCGCCTCAATCACCACATCCGGCATCAGCGCGCCGGTCTTCTCGGCAAACTGCTCCAGCACGTTGCCCGTGGCATCGATTGTCGCCGTTGCGCCCACGCTTTCCGCAAGCGCCCGCCGCTGATCGGTCATCTCGCTGACCACCACATTGGCGGCACCCATGCGTTGCGCAAACGCGATGCTGGCAAGGCCAATCGGTCCCGCGCCGAGCACCAGCACATTGTCGCCCGAACGCATGTCCGCCTTGTTGACGGCATGCAAACCCACCGCCAGTGGCTCCACAAGCGCACCCATCTCATAACTCACCGAGTCCGGCAGCCGCTTGGTCTGGCTCACTCCGACACGCACATACTCCGCATACGCACCAGGCACCTGGCCAAGACCAATGGTCTGCGCGTCCCCGCGCATCCACGGCTCCACATCCTCCATGCCGACGGGCGGAATGGGCGGCACAATCACCGGCAGTGCCGTCACCCGGTCGCCTTCCGCAAAGCGGCCCGCAACCTCGGTGCCGAGCCCGACAACTTCACCGGAAAACTCATGCCCCATCACCGTCTCGCCCGGCAGCACAAACGGCCCGTGCTCCGTGCAGTGCAGGTCGGAGCCACAGATACCGCAGGCCTGAACCTTGAGCACCAATTCGTGCGGTCCCGGGTCAGGCGACGCGATCTCACCAATGGTCAGCGGCTTGCCTGCCTCGTGAAAAATGGCGGCTTTCATGGCGCAACTCCCTCAAATGCGTGGTCTTTTTGTCGTTTCTATCTGCGACTTTGACTCAAAGCACCGGCGAAAACTAGACTGGAGTCTATAATTCTCAACGCTCACGGGACACAGCACCATTTCAGCGACAGATGTAAAAACGGGGGACACCAAGCCAGGTGACAAGCGCACCCAGCGCAAGGCCCGCACCCGCCGGCATATCTTTGACGCCGCCATGCAGCTCTTCGCAGAGCGCAGCTTTGATGCCGTGCGCATCGAGGAAATCTGCGAGGCGGCAGGCATCGCCAAGGCCACCTTCTTTCTGCACTTCGCCAGCAAGGCAGCGCTGATTGAAGAGTTCAACGCCCAGCTGGTCGACCGCCTGTCGAGCGAACTGGCCGTTGCCCCTGAAGCCACCAACAGCGCGGAAGCCCGCCTGCGCCTTTTCGTCCGGCTGCTGGTGGATGAGTATGAGGCCAATGCAGGCGTCATGCGCCAGATGGCCCGCGAGTTTGTCAATCAGACCGACCTGGTTGCCGCCGCGCAGACCGCCAACCGCGAAGTGGTGGATGTGGTGGAAACCATCATTGCCGACGGACAGGCCTCAGGTGAGTTCGCCGCCATCAACGACCCGTCCCTGGCCGCCACGGCCCTTATTTCCACGTGGGGCGCCTTCACCGTGCGCTGGTCGGGCCCGGGCACCCAGGTCGATATCGCCAAGCTGCACGACGATCTTCTCAATCTGATACTCGGCGGCCTCAAGCCGCGCACCTGAAAAGAAACCAAAAAAGCCGCACACGGAGGAAACACCCATGGCCCAGGCCCAATCACGCAAGAAGCGCAACGGCATTTTTCTAGCCCCCTTCCACCCCCTGGATGAAGATCCGACGCTCTGCATCCAGCGCGACATGGAGCTGATCGAACATCTCGATCGCCTAGGCTATGACGAGGCCTGGATCGGCGAGCATCATTCGGCCGGCTATGAAATCATCGCCTCACCGGAAGTGTTCATTGCAGGCGTCGCCGAGCGCACCAGCCGCATCAAGCTGGGCACGGGCGTTGTCTCCCTGCCCTACCACCACCCGCTGACGACGGCGAACCGCATCATCCAGCTCGACCACCAGACCAAGGGCCGCATCATGTTCGGCGCTGGCCCCGGCCTGCTGCCGTCAGACGCCATGATGCTGGGCATCGAGGTTGCCAAGCAGCGCCCGCGCATGGTGGAAGCACTGGACGTCATCCTGCGGCTCTTCAACGGCGAGACCGTCACCGAGGAAACCGAGTGGTACAAGCTCACCAACGCCCGCCTGCAGCTGACGCCTTATTCCAGCCCGCATCCTGAAGTGGCTGTCGCCAGTTCCGTGACGCCATCCGGCGGCAAGCTGGCCGGCAAATACGGCCTCGGCATGCTGTGCGTCGCCGCCACCAATGAAGGCGGCTATGACGCGCTGGGCATCAACTGGCAGGTGGCACAGGAAGTCGCCAAGGAACATGGCCGCACCATGGACCCGGACTGCATGCGCCTCGTCGGCCCCATCCACATCGCCGAGACCAAGGACAAGGCGATGGAGAATGTGAAATACGGTTTCCACAAATGGTCCGACTATTTCAACTCCATCAACCCCATGGCCGCCCCCAACGCGGACAAGAACAAGGACCCGCTCGACGCCACGATCGAGAGCGGCCAGGGCATCGTCGGCACGCCGGACGACGCCATTGCCCAGATCAGGCGTCTGGAAGAAAAGATGCCCGGCTTCGGCTGCTTCCTTCAGCTTGCGCACAACTGGGCGGACTTCGACAACACCAAGAAGTCCTACGAGCTGTGGCAGCGCCACGTGACCCCGGAAATCGAAAAGATGAACGCCGCCCGCCGCGAAAGCTTCGGCTGGGCCACGGACAATGCCGAGGAGTTCATCGGCCAGGCCATGAACGCCGCCATGTCCACCATCCAGCAGCACTATGAAGACGAAGAGAAAAAGAAGCAGAACGCAGCCGAGTAGCGTACAATTGCGCCACAACTAGGAGGTGTATAATGGCGCGACTTCACTTGATTCAAAAGGATCGACACGGACGACCAGAAGCGGTTGATAGCAAAAACCATATTTGGTCGTCCGGTGACTGGGTAGTTCGTCGGTCTGTCGATGTCGGCGACGACCTTTATCTCCATGAGGCGCAACAGGCGCCTTCTTGGTGGGGCGGTCGCATCACAGAGATAATTGACGTCGGCTCAGACGACAATGGAAACAATCGAGTGAAATACATCGTCAGGGTTACCCAAGACCATAGAGGCATCAAATGCCGCGATGGTTGGAGTAACGAGCAGGCATATCACTCTTGAAGATAGAGCGAAAAAGGGCGGCAGTTTTCACTGCCGCCCTTTGTCATTCCACTCGTCCGAAGACAATCAGATCTTCAGCGTGCCGGACATGATGTCCTTGTAGACGTTCTCTTCCAGCCGCACATATTTCTTCTCGCGCGGGTCAAAAAAGAAGATCGGATCCTCGATCTTGTCCGGCTCGAAGCCTTCCTTCACCAGGTCCACCTTGCGGTGCTTGAAGGTACCGGTGATTTCCACTTCCGGCTGCAGCCGCACGAATACAGGCTGGGAATAGGCCGGCAAATTGGCATCGAGATGTGCCTTGAACTTGTCCCAGTCCGGCTCCTCGGAAACCACCATGGACACCATGCCCGCACGGCCATCCATGCCGTCGATGGCCACGCCATACACATTGGCTTCCTTGATCCCAGGGAACACGGAGATGGCTTCCGCCACTTCTGACGTCGCCACGTTTTCACCCTTCCAGCGGAACGTGTCGCCGATGCGGTCCATGAAGTAGAAGTAGCCCTTCTTGTCCTGCTTCAGCAGGTCACCGGAGCGGAACCACATGTCGCCCTTTTCAAAGACGTCGCGCAGGATCTTCTTCTCGGTTGCCTTGGCATCCGCATAGCCATCGAACCGGCCGGTCGGCTTGCTTGGGTCATCAATGATCTTGCCGATCGCTTCGCCGACTTCGCCAGGTTCACAGGCAATGCACAGACCGTCGGGACCGCGCACCGGCTCTTCGTTCTCCACGTCGAACTTCACGATCTCCACGTTGAACGTGTTCTTGGCATAGCCGGGAATACGGCCAACGGACCCCACCGTGCCGTCATAGTTCATCAGGGCGATATTGCCTTCCGTCGCACCATAGAACTCGGTGATGCGGGGAATCTTGAAGCGCTTCTGGAACGGCTCCCAGATTTCAGGGCGCAGGCCGTTGCCCACCGCCATGCGAACCTTGTGCTTGTTCTCACCCGGGCGCTCTTCGGAATTCAACAGGTAGCGGCACAGCTCGCCGATATATTGGATGAGCGTCGCATCATACTTGGCGCAATCTTCCCAGAACTGGCGCGCCGAGAACTTGCGCTTCACGATCACCGAGCCGCCCACCGTCAAGGTCGTGCCCACAGCGCAGACGCCACCGGCAGAGTGATAGAGCGGCAGCACCACATACATGCGGTCCTTCTCGGTGGCATTCGCAGCTGCCGAGAAACCGCCGGCCATGGTCTGCAGACGGAAATGAGTGATCTTCGCTGCTTTCGGCAGACCGGTCGTGCCCGACGTATAGATGTAGAGCGCGTTGTCGGACTGCTCGAGATCCTTGCGGGTATCTGCCGGGAGCGGCTCAGCCGAATAAAGCTCCAGCGCCGCGCTCAGGTCTTCCGCACCCTGAACGGTGCCACCCTCGATCCACGGCTTGATCTCCCGATCGAAATGCTCCTTGGCGCCGAAGAAATTATCCGCCAGCGATGCATCGACAATGCAGTGATCCGCCCCGGAGATATTGAGGCAGTGGCCAAGGCCCATGCCCGTGAGGTTGGTGTTGATGAGGGCCGCCGTGGCACCCATTTTCACAATGCCGAGCCAGGCCACGATGTATTCCGGCTTGTTCTCCATGAGGAGCGCAACGGAGTCGCCCTTGCGTGCGCCGGATGCCAGCGCCCAGCGGGCATAGCGGTTGGCGCGTTCATCAAGCTGCTTGTAGGTCATGACGCTGCCGTCCTCGCCATAGATGGCGACATTGTTCGGCTTCGTGGCAGCGATGTTTTCGATGATATCTGCCCAGGTGCGCGTCGGGTTCTTCTGAATGTCCTTCAGACGACCGAGCGTGCGCACGGCGCTACGCAGATAGGTGACTTCTTTTCCAATTCGATTTAGCACGTGTGTCCTCCCAAGACGTTGCCTGCGATATAGAGGCTTCGCGGATTTCCGGTCAAGCAGAACCGGACGTATTGAGCGCAAAAGACGTAGAGACTGTAAGGGTTTATGGCGTGAACGGACAGCCGACCACAGAAATTGACGCGATCGGCCTGCTGTGCCCCCTGCCCGTGCTCAAATTGCAGAAGGCCCTGCGCGGCCTCACCCCCGGCCAGCAGGTCCGCCTGCTGGCCACGGACCCTGCGTCACGCATCGATGTGCCGCATTTCTGCGCCGAGAGCGGCCATATCCTGAAGGAATCGACGCAGCAACAGGAGACACTGGTCTATCTCGTCGAGTGCGCCGGGGATCAGACTGACAGCTAGCCGGCCTTTTGCTGCCACTCTTCGGCCAGCACCGCGTACATCAGGACATTGTGCCACTCGCCCTCTATGCGCTCTGCCCGCAGCAGCGTGCCCTCGTGGCGCATGCCCAACCGTTCCAGCAACCGGCGTGAGGCCTTGTTGCTCTCCAGACACCGTGCCCACAGCCGGTTGAGCGGCCACTGCGCAAAAACCTCCGCCGCCACCGCCTGAACCGCCTCGAAAGCAAACCCACCGCCCCAATAGTCCGAGTGCAGCACATAGCCGATCTCGGCATTACCCAGACGAATGTCATCAAGATGAATGGACAGGGCACCGATCGCCTTGCCACCCGGCAGCCCCAGCGCGAGATCATATCGCAGGCGGGGGTGTGTACCCTGCTGCCCCATGAATTCGGCAAGGGTTGCGCGAGACTGCTCGACCGTGTTCGGCCCCCAGAGCAGATGCTTGGTCACTTCCCTGCGCTCCGAATAAGCATGCAGCGCGCCAAGATCACCGGCCACAAAGTCGCGGATCATCAGCCGCCGGCTGCGCAGGGGCAGGGTCAGGGGCGGATAGGCGGGATCCAAGGCCTGTTGGTCAGCCTCTTTGGGCGCGGGCGGTTCGGCAACGGAAGGTTTCATGAAAGCAACTGGGTCCCCTTGGAAATCCGCTCCGACGCTACCCGTTTGACCGCAAACTTGCCAATCACCGCCTCCCACGGGCATAACCCGCGGGACCCCTGTGCCTGTGGATCGAGTCCAAAACACTTTGAACACCCGGCGGTTAGGGGACGCCTGGACGTCACTTGAAGGATTATCCACGAAACCATGGTGGAGCAGACAAAAACACGGACCGCCCCTCGACGGGTCAGGCGGACGGGCGAGGAAGCCCGGCGGCTGATTCTCGATGCGGCCGAAAAACGTCTGGCCTCAAACGGGCCTGAGGGCATCCGCCTGCAGGATATCGCCAAGGATGTGGGCATTTCCCACCCTGCAATCCTGCATCACTTCCAGAGCCGCGAAGGACTTGTCGGCGCCCTGGTCGAGCGCACCATGCGCCATCTGCGCGAAGCCCTGTTCGGCGTCATCGCCAAGGGGCAATCAGGCCCGGTCGATACCGGCGCCATGATGGATGAAGTCTTCGCCACCCTGTCAGACCGTGGCCATGCCCGCCTGCTGGCCTGGCTGACCCTGACCGGTCGCGTTGAAACCGCACCTGAAGGCGCCGAAAAAGGCAAAGGCACGCAGATGCTCAGTGAGCTGACGGACCTGGTCCACGAAGCCAGCATCAAGCAGGCGGAAGCCGCCGGACGCCCCGCCCCGCAAAAGGAAGAAACGCAGTTTTACATGCTGCTGGCCGCCATCACGGCTTTCGGTGAAGCCATTGTCGGCAAGCAGATGTATGAGGCAGCCGGTCTGGGCGACGACCCGCAGGCCGCCACCCAGTTCCGTGAGCGCCTCAAGGCGCTGCTCAATCCCGGCTACTAGAACCCGGCTACTGGGACCCAGCTATCAGTTGTGCTTACCGTCCGCGCACCGCATCGACGGACAGCGTGTCTTCATCCCGGAACGCATACATCACCAGCGTCCCGAAGAAGACGATCAGCGACGGGAAGAACAGGATCTGCACATTGTCCTGCCCGAAGATGAGTCCAAGCGGGTCAATCAGCGACGGCCAGACGGCGGCAGCGCCGAGACCCAGCACGATGATCATGGCCGGAAACGCCAGCGCCCGGAACAGGCCGAGAATGACCAGCAGGCCGAGCAGGGCCTGCGCGATGCCGAGAACCAGCAAGATGGTCTCGTCGCTCATCACACCGCCATAGTACTTGTCGGAAACACCGATGGCCGCTTCCGGCGCACCGAGCTTCACCAGTACCCAGATCAGAATGAGCAGGCCAAGGCCCAC
>JANQMQ010000478.1 GCA_028279995.1 Candidatus Phaeomarinibacter sp.
GTGAGTGTGAGGATCGCACATGCACTTGGCAATCCGTCAGACTATGACCGGCCCGGTTTACCTGTGAGATAGGCGGCCAGGCTGGCACCCGCTTCCGCGATCGCCCACTTAAGAGATGGCGCTGTGCCGCCTGCGACCTCGCGCGCATGGTCAGCCATCATGGATATGGAGATCGCCGGCAGGCGTCGCATCCGCGTCGCCAGGGTTTGCTGAGGCATTTCAGGCAACTCCGCCCGCAAACGCTCGCTCACTTCGCGCACGCCGTCCGGAGCAAGCTCATCCATAAGGCGGTCAACGTCAAAGCGTGGGTCGGCTGCGATCTGCATCAGGAAGGTCGCATAAAGGCGTCCGCCTTCATCCAGGCATGCCTCAAACATCGGAGCCATGGTGGCTTCCATGAGCCGTGTGATGTCGCCAGAGTTGCCGTCCCGGTCCAAGTCGGCAAGAAGCGCAAGACGCTTGCCGTCGATGTCCTTGATGCGGTCGGCAAACACAGCGCGAATAAGTGCTTCCTTGGAGCCGAAATGGTAGTGCAATGCTGACTCATTGCGGGCGCCCGCCGCACGGGTGATATCGCGAACGGACACCGCACCCAGGCCGTTTTCTGCAAACAGCCGTTCTGCTGCGCGAATGAGTTTAACCTTGGTGGTGACTTTACCGCCGACGGAAGAACTTCGTGATGACGTGTTTTGCTGCATTGCCGTAAAAATAATGGAAGACATTAAGCGATTCAAGAGTCATAGTGCGCGGTATGACGAAATCTACTTTGCGCAATACGCTCGTGATCGCGTCTACCGCGGCAGCCTGGCTGTTTATCTCAGCCGGCCATGCCTCCGCATGTACCACGTGTGCCGGCATGTACACCAATTTCTCCTTGATGGCCGAGATCGTCTATCAGGTCGAGAAGATGCACTCCTATATGATGCAGGCGCTTGCCGGTGCTGAGAGTGCCGCCCGCGCCGGCCAGTTCAGCCAGGCAGCGCTTCTGCCCATTGGACTCGGATTTTCATACGGCGCCCTGCATGCCATCGGACCCGGGCACGGCAAGTTGGTTGTGGCGGGGTATTTTGCCGGCCGTCCGGCACCTGCACGCGAGGCACTGCGTATGGCGGGCGAGATCGCAATGCTGCATGTCGGTTCAGCGGCATTGATTGCTGTTGCGGCGGCGATCCTCCTTGGTGGCGTGATTGACCCATCCGGTGTCGCCTTCACCGTGGTCAAGCTCATCAGTTATGGCCTTATCTCACTTGCAGGGATTTTGATGGTCTATCGGGCCGCTGCCATATGGCTTGCTCCTCAGGGCATTTCGCTGCCGTGGCCCGGCGGTATAGATGTTGCCGCAAGCGCCTGTGGCCACACTCATTCCCGTGACCATGCCGAGATTCATGCAGAAGAGAGCACGCGGTCAAACAACCGGGAACGCGGCTTGTTGTCCCTGGCAGTTGGCGCGGTGCCATGCACCGGTGCGCTTATCGCCGTGCTGTTCGCGCTTGCGAGCGGTGCATGGGTACTGGGTCTCTTGGCGGTAGCCGCAATTTCTCTGGGCATGGGCGCGACGCTCGCTGCCGTCGGCCTATTCACAATCTGGACCCGTGGCTCCATTGCACCTACCGGCACCACGGCTCTGTCTGGCCTGAGCGCCGTCGGAGGCATGGTCGTCACGCTTGTGGGTGCAACGCTCTTTTTCGCGACAGCGTCCATGGCCTGACCAAAACAAGCGCCGCAAACAAGGCGTTGAAGAACAACATGTGGGGGACACATCATGCGAATTCTTTTGATCGGACTGATCATCATCGGTGCGGTGCTCGGTGGCGGATACTACTATCTCGCCAACTTTGCCGGTGACACCATGCATGCCGGCGAGCCGCAGGGTGATGTAACGCCGCCAAGGATTGTGGAAGCAAAAAAAGCAACACAGGCCGCCGCCGCAGCTGCTCTTGATGTCAGCGAGCCCAAGCAGATTCTGTTCGGCGATCTCCATGTCCACACGACCTTCTCAACAGATGCATTCCTGTGGGCCTTACCTATGAACTCCGGTCCCGGCGCCCACCCGGTTGCTGACGCGTGTGACTTTGCCCGTCACTGTTCCGCGCTCGATTTCTGGTCCATCACAGATCACGCAGAAGCCTCCACCCCCAGGCGCTGGAAAGAAACCAAGGAAACAATCCGTCAGTGCAACGCAATCGCCGGTGATCCGGATGATCCCGTCATGGCGTCTTTTGTCGGCTTCGAGTGGACACAGATTGGTCAGACACCCGAGGAGCATTACGGCCACAAGAACGTCATCTTCCGTGGCATTGACGACGACGAAGTCTCCCCCCGCGCTATCGCTGCAGGTGGTTTGGCCAGCGCGGGGCTACGCGGGTCCCTCGGCAACCTGCCTGTTGCGACTGCGCTGGTCGATTGGGAAAACCGCCAACCCTATCTCAATTTCCGCGAGTTCATGCGCGAAACCCGGGCCGTGCCCAGCTGCGAGGCGGATGTTCCCTCGAACGAAATGAGCCCGGCCTGCTATGAAGCGGCAGACACCCCGGAAGACCTGGCCCGCAAACTGTTTGATGAGCTGGAACTTGATCCGCTCATCATTCCCCACGGCACGGCTTGGGGCTTGTACACCCCCACCGGCACCACGCTCGACAAGCAGTTGCAGCCGAAGATGCGTCCGGAAAATCAGGAGCTGATTGAAGTCATGTCCGGCCATGGCAACTCTGAGGAATACCGGCCATGGCGCGCGGCAACGATCGACGCAGAAGGTAACATCGCCTGCCCTGCCCCCAGCCACAACTATGTGCCGTCATGCTGGCGCGGTGGTGAGATCATTCGTAGTCGCTGCGAAGCCGCAGGCGAAGACGCAGCGACATGTGATGCCCGGGCCGAGGAAGCCCGCTACAATTTCGCCCAACTGTCTGTCGCAGGCCACTTGACGGTGTCGGGCGAGGATTCGAGCGATTATCTTGATGCCGGTCAGTGCCGTGACTGTTTCCTGCCGCCGTTCAACCATCGCCCCGGTACGTCCGTCCAATACGGTCTGGCTGCCACGAATTTTGAAGACCCGGCCAATCCGCGCCGCTTCAACTGGGGCTTTATTGCTTCAAGCGATACGCACCGCGCCCGACCGGGCACTGGCTACAAGGCACTGGATCGCGAATATCAGTCGGATGCCCGCGGGCCCCGCAGCCAGGCCTGGATAGACCGACAACAGATACACAAGGGCGAGCCCCTGCCCCAATCGATACCTCTAACGCGCGAGGACATCGCCGATTTGCCCGGTTTTCAGGCGACAGAGTTTGAGCGCCAGGGGTCATTCTGGACGGCCGGCGGTCTTGCTGCCGTCCACTCGGAAGGCCGCAGTCGCGACGCGATCTTTGACGCGCTGAAGCGCAAGGAAACCTACGGGACATCTGGTCCGCGCATGTTGCTGTGGTTCGACATGATTGAACCCCTCACCACAGCAGTACCGGCGGAACCGGACGGGACAACATCTGCTGATGATGTGGATGAAACGGCGGCTGAAACACGGGAGATAATTATCAGCCCTGATGCTGAACCCAGGATCGTGGCCTCCATGGGCGCGACAGTGGAAAGCAGTGCAAACCCGACGTTCCGCGTAAAGGCGGTAGGCGCGTTCAAACAGAAGCCGGGCTGTCCTGAGCACGCAGGCGCAGGCATGACGACTGAACGCTTCGAGACCCTGTGCCGCGGCGAGTGTTACAATCCGACCGACGCCCGGCATGTGATTGATCGCATCGAGATCATTCGTATCCGTCCGCAGGTGGATGGGACGGAAGATGTCGCCGACCTGGTGGACGATGCCTTCATCACCCACCAGTGTGAGCCTGATGAGAGCGGCTGTACCCTCACCTTCTCTGACCCGGAGTACGAGCAGTTCGGCCGCGACACGCTCTACTATGCCCGCGCGGTTCAGGAGAAAACACCGGCCATCAACGGCGCCAATCTTCGGTGCGAATATGACGCCGACGACAACTGTATCAAGGTCAACCAGTGCTATGCCGACTTCCGGACAGCACCGGACGATGCATGCCTTGCCGATGTCGGCCACCGGGCCTGGTCATCGCCGATCTATGTCAACTATCGCGG
>JANQMQ010000480.1 GCA_028279995.1 Candidatus Phaeomarinibacter sp.
CTCGGCATCGTCGTCGCACAGGGCGGAGAACCAGGAAATTTCAACGGGTGTGGTCATGGCGTGTGTTTCCTAGGGAAGCGGGGCACCGAGCGCGGCTTCGTAGACGGCGTACCAGTCCTGGCGGCTCAGGGTCACATCAAGGGCGCTCATGGCGTCGGCGATGCGGGCGGGGGTCTGACTGCCGATGATGGGAATGGGTTTTGACGGGTGGGCCAGCACGAAGGCCAGGGCGATGGCGGTGCGGCTGGCGCTGTGTTTATCCGCCAGGGTGTCGAGCGTGGTGATGACATCCGCCAGCTGCGACGTGGGCGCTTCGGACGCGTGCAGCATCAGGCGGCCGCCGGCGAGCGGGCTCCAGGCGAGCGGTGTCATGTCAGTGGCCATGCACAGGTCCAGAGTACCGTCGGTCACAGGCTCGATGGCGAGCGCAGAAAGCTCCGGCTGCTGGGTGGCCATGGGGTGATCGAGATGGGCCTGCAGGGCGGCGATCTGATGGGCCGTCACGTTGGAGAGGCCGTATTCCCTGATCTTGCCTTCCTTCCGCAGGGTCTGAAGGGTGTCCGCAAGCTCTGCGGGGTGGGTCAGCACATCCGGCCGGTGGACCTGATAGAGGTCGATGGTCTCGATCTGCAGGCGCTTGAGGGAGGCTTCACAGGCCTCGCGCAGATATTTTGCGCTGCTGTCATAGGGCGTACCCGGAATGATGCCGCCCTTGCTGGCGATCACCATCTGGTCACGCAGGGCGGGGCGGGCCTTGAGGACATGGCCGAACAGCTCTTCCGCCGCGCCGAAGGGGGCGTTTGAATCCAGACCATAGACATCTGCCGTGTCGAACAGGGTGATGCCCGCCTCGAGCGCGGTTTCCACCTTGGCATTTGCGTCAATCTCCGCCTGGTGGCCGGTGGCCCCTGCGAAGCGCCACATGCCATAGGCGATGGGGGCGACTTTCAGGTCGCTGGCGCCGAGGGGGCGCGAATTCTTGTCGATGACGAGATCGGACATTTATTTCCTCAGGCAGGTCGCATAAGACTGCACCCCATAACACAGGCTGGAGTGCAACGGTATGGGCGAGACGATCCGCTACGCGATCATTGGCGCGGGGATGATGGGCAATGAGCATATCCGCAATATTGCCATCATCGACGGGGCCGAGGTCGTGGCGGCAGCGGACCCGCATGAAGGCTCGCGCGACTGGGCGAAACTCTCCATGGAGGGGCGGCCCATTGAGCTGTATGCGGACTACCGCGACCTGCTGGCGCAGCCGGAGACATTTGACGCGCTGATCGTGGCGACACCCAACTTCACGCATCGGGCGGTGCTGGAAGACGTGTTTGCGACTGGCAAGCATGTGCTGATTGAAAAGCCGCTGTGCACCACCTTCGATGACTGCCAGAGGGTGCAGGACGCGATACGCAACTATCCCGGTGTGGTGTGGATGGGGCTGGAGTATCGCTGGATGCCGCCGGTCACCCGGTTCGTGGAGGAAATCCGTGGCGGTGCCGTGGGTGACCTGAAGATGCTGACGATCCGCGAGCACCGGTTTCCATTTTTGCAGAAGATTGATGACTGGAATCGGTTCAACCGCAACTCCGGCGGGACGCTGGTGGAAAAGAGCTGCCACTTCTTTGACCTGATGCGGCACATCATCGGCTCGGAACCGCGCCGGGTGATGGCGTCAGGCGGGCAGGATGTGAACCATCTGGATGAGAGCTATGACGGTCAGACGCCGGACATCATGGACAATGCGTTCGTCATCGTTGAGTTCGACAATGGGGTGCGGGCCTGTCACGAGCTGTGCATGTTCGTGACCCAGCTTGAACAGCGCGAGCACCTGACGGCGACCGGCACAAGAGGCGCACTGGAAGTCACCATTCCGCAAAGCGAGCTGGCGCATACACTCAACACCGGCAACGAGACCGTGCGCACGCATATCGACGTGGACCAGCAGGTGCTGGATGCGGGACATCATCACGGCGCGTCCTACTACCAGCATCTGGCGTTTCAGGACGCGATCCGCACCGGCGCGAAACCGCAGGTCACCGTGGGGGACGGGCTGCGCTCGGTGGCCATGGGGCTGGCGGCGCACCGGTCGATCGAGCAGGGACGCATAGTAGATATGTCCGAATTCGGGCTGTGATTGGCGGTCCATGCGTTGACGGACTGCAAGCGCCCGGTCATGCTGGCGCCACTTGAACTCAAGACGGATGGCACGGGCACCCATGACCGGCATCATTCTCAGGGCGGATTACCTGCTGCGGGTACTTGTCGTACCGGCGTGCACCCGCGCGGCCCCACTCCACTGATGCAAAGCCCTAATCCCGCCCCATAGATGCGTGCCCGGCTTTGCCGGGCTTTTTTGTGCCCGGCACCGCGGCCGCTTCCAAGACCGGACACAGTCATGCGATCTCTTGAATCACCTTCCGCCTTTCCCGTCTCCAACCGCCGCCGCCTGTTCATCATCACGTCAATCGTGGCGGTGAACATGCTGTCGCTGGCCGCGACCGACCTTTACCTGCCGTCCATCCCCGAACTTCCGAAAATTCTGGGCGCCAGTGTCGAAAGCATCCAGTTCACGCTGGTGGCGTTCAGCCTTGGCTTTGCTATCGCGCAGATTTTCATTGGCGCGCTGGGGGATGTGTTCAGCCGCCGGGCGGTGCTCTCCACCTCCATGCTGCTGTTCATTCCCGCCACCCTTGCCTGCGCGATGGCACCAAGTGCGGAAGCCCTGATCGCGGCGCGGCTGGTGCAAGGCGCATCGGCAGCCGCGGGGGCGGCGCTGACGGCACCTTTGATCCGTGACCTCTTTTCAGAAGCGCGCGCGGTACAGGCGATGTCGATCATCGGCGGCATTGATGCAGTCATCCCCGCCTTCGCGCCCATTCTCGGGGCGTGGATCTTCGCGGTCTATGGCTGGGAGATGAACTTCTGGCTGGTGGCGGCGCTGGCCCTGCCGGCAGCCCTTGTGGCCTTCATCACCATGCCCACGGAACGGCAGGCGCATCATGTGGACCTTGTGGGGGCGCTCACGGGCTACTCCATGCTGTTCCGCAACCGCGCCTATCTGGGCTATGCGCTGGCGCATGCGACGGCGATCAGCGGGTTGCTGGCACTGGTGTTCAGCCTGCCGGTGCTGCTGAAGCTGCACATGAATGCGGGGCCGCGCGAGTTCATCTACACGCAGATCTTGTGGGTGGGTGTGTTTCTGGTGGTCACGTGGCTGACAGGCCTGGTGGTCAAGCGCATCGGCGCGGACCCGATGATCCGCCTGGGGTCACTCATCCAGATCGGCGGCAGCCTTGCGCCCTTTGCCTATGTGGCACTGACACCTGCCCCGATGTGGTGGGTGTTTGCGCTGCTGGCGGCCCCCGTCTGCATCGGCTTCGGCCTGCGCGGCGGGGCGGGCTTTGCCCAGGCGATGGCGCTGTTTCCCACCCATGCGGCGCGGGCGAGCGCGTTCATCCTGTTTGCGTCCATGCTGATGGCGGCAGCGGCGACCGGTGCCGCGGCACCGTTCCTTGATGTGGGTGTGTGGCCGGCAGCTCTGGTGGCGCTTATCTGCGGCATGACCGGGCACGGTCTGTTGCGGCTGACGCAGGCGAGAGGCTAGGCGTCCGCCGGAATGCCGTAGCCCGTGTACCACTCCTGAAACGGCATCACGTAGGCGGGTTCGCCGTTGGCGCGGAACCAGCTGTCGATGGCATAGCGTTCACCAACGGCGGTTTCCTCGACCACTGCCGTGTAGTGCTGCCAGCGACCGTCGATGAAGACACCGCGAATGGAGGGGGAATGCAAATTGTGGTGCCTGAGCAAACCGTCGCGTTCCATCAGCACAAGGAGCATGGTGGTGTTGGCGGCTTCGTCGATGCAGTCCTGATAGGCCGGGTTGCCGGACCATGATGCATTGAGCACGCCGCCGGGATCATCCGCCGTGCCGAGGATGGGGCCAACGGCACGCTCGATGGCACCGACGGCCTGCGCCATGGCGTAGCGCTCCTGCGCCGCGTTCTGCACATTGGCAAACTGATCACGCACCGCCTGCCAGTGGGGGCGCAGATCCACCTGCGAGCGGACCTGGCAGCCATAGGCATGACAGAAGGTAGCATCGGCCAGCTGCGGTTGCTCGGGTAGCTCGTAGAAGGCAAAAAAATCGTCCGGCTCCGACCAGTCCCAGGAAACGCAACCGGAAATGCCGAGTGCCGCGACGGAAACAGTGATGAGAGAGGCGAGACGACGCATGGGACATGCCTTTGGCGCTGGAGGTGCTGACTGGACTTGCGGGACGTTACCGCGCAAGTGTCAGGAAACAAAATCACATCCCCTTACGCCTGAGGACCCAGAGCCATGAAAGCCGCCGTCGTTGAAGAGTTCGGACCGCCCGAGTCACTGACCTTTCAGGATGTCCCGGACCCAACGCCGGGGCCGCAGGATGTGGTGGTGGATGTGACAGCGGCGGGTGTCGGCTTTGTGGATGGGCTGCTGGTGCAGGGGCTGTATCAGGTGAAGCCGCCCCTGCCCTATGTGCCGGGCAATGAATTTGCAGGCGTGGTGTCCGCCGTGGGCGAGAAAGTCTCCCACCTCAAGGTCGGTCAGCGGGTGATGGGCACGGCAGCCGGGGCCTATGCGGACAAGCTGGTGGCGCCGGCCCTGGTATGTATTCCGACCCCGGACAATCTGGATGATGCGCTGGCGGCGGGTTTTGCTATTTCCTATGCGACGGCGCTTTACGCGTGGCGCGACTGTGGCAAGGCGCAAGCAGGTGAGACGGCGCTGGTGCTGGGCGCTGCCGGTGGTGTGGGTCAGGCGGCAATCGCGGTGGCCAAGGCGATGGGGCTGCGGGTGATTGCTGCGGCCTCCACCGGTGCCAAGCGGGATGCCGCGCTGGCAGCCGGGGCGGATGAGGCGGTCGACTACACGGCGGATACCTGGCGCGACGCGCTCAAGGCAGTCACTAGGGAAACCGGCCTTGATCTGGTCTATGACCCGGTCGGCGGCACGCTGGCGGAAGCGGCCATGCGGTCCCTGTCGCCGGGCGGGCGTCATCTGGTTGTCGGGTTCGCGGCAGGCGACATTCCCAAGGTTGGTCTCAACATTCCGCTGCTCAAGCGGTGCTCGATCGTGGGGGCTGACTGGGGCGGGGAAATCCGTGCCAACCCGGCGCTGGCTGCGGAACAGTTCGGCACGCTGCTCACCTGGATTGGCGAGGGGAAGCTGACGCCTGCGCCGGTCACCACGCGGC
>JANQMQ010000484.1 GCA_028279995.1 Candidatus Phaeomarinibacter sp.
CTGCACCATCGACACCGGCCTTTGAGACCAGAAGGCCCGCAGCAGTTGAGACAATAAGAGCAGGTATCTGGCTGACAAGGCCGTCACCGACGGTCAGCAGCGTGTAGGTTGTCGATGCATCGGCAAATGACATGTCCATCTGTGCGACACCGACGATGACGCCGGCGACGACATTGATGAAGGTGATCAGCAGACCAGCGATGGCGTCACCGCGCACGAATTTGGACGCACCATCCATGGAGCCGTAGAAGGCGCTTTCTGCTTCCAGCTCCGCGCGGCGGGTGCGTGCGGTGTCTTCGTCGATGAGGCCGGCGGACAGATCAGCGTCGATCGCCATCTGCTTGCCGGGCATTGCATCAAGGGAGAAGCGGGCGGCGACTTCGGCGATACGGCCGGAGCCCTTGGTGATCACCACGAAGTTCACAATCACCAGAATGGCGAAGACGATGATGCCAATGACGAAATTGCCCTGCATCACGAAATTTCCGAAGGCTTCGATCACCGCGCCAGCCGCGTGGGTGCCTTCGTGGCCGTCTGACAGGATGAGACGTGTAGACGCCAGATTGAGCGCCAGACGTAACATGGTGGCGATCAGCAGCACCGTCGGGAAAGACGAGAACTCTAGCGGCTTCTTGATGAAGAGGGCGGTCATCATCACCAGCACGGAGAAGGTGATGGAAATGGCGAGCGCGAAATCCAGCATCCAGCTCGGCATGGGCAGGATGAGGACCACGATGATGGTCATGACGCCCAGGGCGAGGGCGAGTTCGGAGCGAGCCCCGATGGCATCGCCGATGCCGCCGAGTGTCAGGCCTCCAAAGAGGCCTCCCCCTGTCGCTGGTGTTGTCTGTGACGCGTCTGACATGGCGCGGCTGCGCTCCGGCTACTTTGGGCGTTACTTGGAAAGACTAACCGGCGGCCCGGGCTTCGCCGGGCGCGGCGACCGCAACACCCTGCTGGGTGTAGAGGTTGAGCTTGTTGCGCAGGGTACGGATCGAAATGCCGAGGATGTTTGCGGCATGTGTCCGGTTGCCCAGGCAGTGATCCAGCGTGTTGAGGATCAGGTCGCGTTCCATGTCGGCAACGGTCATGCCGACAAGGTTGCGGCTGACAGTCTCTGCCACCTGCGCGGCACGGGATGCAGGATCGCTGGAGGAGACGGCCATGGTCTGGTCGATGCGCGAGCCGTCCGGCAGGCGGATGGCGTCGACGTCGATCTCGTCGCCATTGGCGAGCAGCACGGCGCGATGGAGGGTGTTTTCCAGTTCACGGACATTGCCGGCCCAGTGCTGGCGGGTCAGGTGTGCCTTGGCATTGTCTGACAGCGGGCGGACGGGTACGCCGTTGGCGTCAGCGTAGCGCTTGACGAAATGCTGGGACAGTTCGTGGATGTCTGCAGGGCGTTCGCGCAGGGCAGGGATCATCAGTGTCACGACATTGAGGCGATAGAGCAGGTCTTCGCGGAAGGTGCCGTTGCGGACTTCCGCAGCTAGGTCACGGTTGGACGTTGCGAGAATGCGGATATTGACCTTGACCGGCTTGGTGCCGCCGACGCGGTCAATTTCGCGCTCCTGGATGGCGCGCAGGAGTTTGGCCTGCAGGCGGACATCCATCTCGGAGATTTCATCAAGCAGCAGCGTGCCGCCATCTGCCTCTTCGAACTTGCCGATGCGGCGGGAGACAGCGCCGGTGAAGGCACCTTTTTCGTGGCCGAACAATTCTGACTCGAGCAGGTTTTCGGGAATGGCGGCGCAGTTGACCGAGATGAACGGCTTGTCCTTGCGGTTGGAATGGCGGTGGACATAGCGCGCCATGATTTCCTTACCGACGCCGCTTTCACCGGTGATGAGGACGGAGGCTTCCGACGGGGCGATCTGATCTGCCAGACGAATGACGTCAGCCATGATCTCATCCTTGTAGATGAGGGCGTGGGTGTCGTCGGCGACGGCTTCCAGCACGGCAGCAATGAGCTTGGCATCGGGCGGCAGGGGTACATATTCCTTCGCCCCTGCGCGGATGGCATTGACGGCGGCGCGGGCATCGGAGCCAAGGCCGCAGGCCACGATCGGGAGGGCGATGCGTTCTGCCTGCAACTGGGCTGCGAGCCAGCCGATGTCGTTGGAAACCTCGACCATGAGGAGGTCAGCACCCTGGCCGGCGCGAAGCGCGTCCATGGCCTGTTCGCCGGTGTCGACCTGCGCAACTTTGGCACCTGTCTCCATGGCCATCTTGGTGGCGGTGGTGAGCTGGCCGTTGAGGCTACCTACAATAAGCAAACGCATGGTTTGGCTCCTTAACGCGAATACTGGACACGCTCTGCTTCGGGCAGCAGGGC
>JANQMQ010000046.1 GCA_028279995.1 Candidatus Phaeomarinibacter sp.
TTGCCCCGCCATACGTAGAAAAACTGTCAGGCCCTGGGAGATGAATCCCGCAAGGACCGCCGGCGCCAGAAACATCGCGGCAAGTAGGATGATCAGGCGTCCAGATGCCTTGGTATCGTGGTCTTGGTGCGATATGGCGGTCACAGATCGGTCCTGTCAGAAACAGGGACAGGGCACATGCAAATGTGTGCCCTGTCCGCTGCCTCGATAGTGTCAGGTTAGAACGACAGCATGAGCTCAGCACCGATAGTACGCGGCGGCAGAAGGTCATTGAAGAAGCCTGGCCCGGCGCTGTTTGTCAGCTTGCGGGTCACAGCTTCCTCGTCGGTCGCATTCTTGACGAACAGACGTCCTGTGACAGGTCCGTGCTCGTAGGATGCGGTGACATCAAGCAGCGCATAGTCGCCGGCTTCCTCGGTGGTGCGGTTGATCGCATCTGAGAAGTATTCCCCCACATACGTACCCTTCGCCGCCAATGTCAGGCCATCCAGGGGCTGCCAGTCGGCACCCAGAGACACGGTTGTTCCCGGGTCACCGCCAAAGTCATTGCCTTCAATAGCAGGCAGGGCGGTCGGGGCTTTGGTGACTTCAGTCTCGAGAAGGCCAACACCTGCTCTGACATTCAGCGCCTCCGTCACACGTGCAGTTGCGCTGATCTCCGCACCATAGCTCTGGCCTTCGCCTGCATTGACAATCTGCAAGGCAGCGAGGCCGCCGGGACCTGTTTGCAGGAAGAGTTGCGGATCCTTGAAGTCATTGAAGAATGCCGTGGCATCAACTGTAACCCGCCCATCCGCCAGGACACCGCGATAGGTGGCTTCGTAGGTCCACACGCTTTCTGAATCAAATGTGTAGGCAAGCCCGGTTGCCAAGACCGCTGATGCACCACCGGGGTTGTACCCCTTCCGCGCTGTGGCCATCAGCGAGTGGTCGTCCGTGATGGACCATCCCAGACCAATCTTTGGAAGCACTTCCGTTTCCGTCAGGTCCTGAGTGACCACACCAGGACGTGGGAAAGGGCCAAAGCCGGGAGAGCCGGGGAAGGTTCTTTGGCTGCGCTCTGAGGAATATCGGTTGACGCGCACACCTGCGAGAAGGTCGACACTGTCGAACAATCCAATGGTCAGATCAGTAAACACTGCCTGCGACTGGGAGACGTCTTTTGATGTAGTGAAAGTGTTGTCCGCCAGCGGAAGCGCAAGGTTGTCGATGTCCACGTCCTGCTGGCGTTGGTTGAAGGAGAGGCCTACCACGCCATCCAATGACGACATGCCGTCGCCGATTTCAAGGATCAGGTCCTGGTTGTATTGCTTTTCATTGATGTCGAAGAAGACGAAGTCACTCTGCCGATTGTTGGTCTTTGTGAGGGCGCTGGTGGCGCTGGTGATTGAACGTAGAGACAGGGTGTCGGTCAGATCGTAAGTCGCATCGATTGATGCCGTCCACGTTTCCGTATCATATACGCGCTGGCCGCCATTGCGACCGAAAGGGTAGGCGCGATCCGACACGGATCGACCACTGATGAGCTGGTCGCCTACGGTGAAGCGGTTGCCTGCCACAGTCCCGGTTTGGGCATCGACCGTGACTTTCACGGTTGCATCATCAAGACCAGGAGGAAGCAGCAGGAGCTTGCCGCGGATACGGGTCAACTCGTTGTCCAGCTGTGCGTCATCTGTGAGCTCCGCATTCGGATTAATGCTTGCTCGCGGTCCGACGAGA
>JANQMQ010000554.1 GCA_028279995.1 Candidatus Phaeomarinibacter sp.
TGCTGCTGCCGCTGACTGCTGCCGGTTTCTCCGGCGGGCAGGGGCCTGATTGGCTCACGACCATTACAACCATGCTTGGCCATGGTCAGCCGCTGTACATGTTGCTGTATGCCGTTGGTATTGCGTTCTTCGCGTTCTTCTACACAGCGCTTGTGTTCAACCCAGGTGATACGGCGGATAATCTAAAAAAATATGGTGGTTTTGTTCCAGGCATCCGGCCCGGCGAACGGACCGCTGAATACATCGACTATGTGCTGACGCGCCTTACCGTGGTGGGGGCTGCCTATCTGGTGATCGTGTGTCTACTTCCTGAAATTCTGGTTTCCCAGTATTCCGTGCCGTTCTATTTCGGCGGTACGTCGCTGCTCATTGTGGTGAGCGTGACCATGGATACGGTGTCTCAGGTGCAAAGCCACCTGTTGGCTCATCAGTATGAGGGCATGGTCAAAAAGTCGAAGCTGCGAGGGGGTCGTCGATGAACCTGATTTTTCTTGGACCGCCAGGTGCCGGCAAAGGTACGCAGGCGGGTCGCGTAGAGACGGCCCATGGCCTGGTTCAGCTGTCCACGGGTGATATGCTGCGCGCCGCCGTTGCCGCGGGAACCGATATCGGCAAGCAGGCCAAGGAAATCATGGAACGGGGCGATCTAGTGCCGGATGAAGTGGTTGTGAAGATCATTTCGGACCGCATTGAGGAAAAAGACTGCGCCAACGGGTTCATTCTGGACGGCTTTCCCCGGACGACAGGTCAAGCAGAGGCGCTGGACAAGATGCTCGAGGAGAAGGGGCTGAAGCTCAACGCTGTTATTGAGATCCGCGTTGATGACTCAATCCTGGTGGACCGTATCCGGACGCGTGCGTCGGAAACCGGTGGGGACCGCGCGGATGACAACGAGGAAACGCTCAAGAAGCGCCTTGAGGTCTATCATGCGCAGACTGCGCCGCTGATCCCGTATTACGAGTCGCAGGACAAGCTCATGGTCGTGGATGGGATGAAGTCCATTGATGACGTGACACGCGACATTGAAGACAAGATCGGACTGGCCACGGCTTAGCTAAAAAGGCTTTGTTTTTCAGTGGTTTAGATTGATTCTCTACGAAATTTGCCGGGCGGTGTTTTTGCCCGGGTTTGAATGGTTGACTGAGACTGAACGAAACCTATAATCCGCGCCTCCGCAAAGGTCAGAATCGCGGATTTCCGCGCCGTTCCCGCTCCTAACCGAGGGCCGGGCACGCGAGCGGTTTTTTTGTGTATCTGAACCCCGGTTTCCGGGCGAGGAATTAGCGGCACTTTTGGAGAAACGAAGCAGTGGCTCGTATCGCAGGCGTCAATATCCCGACGAACAAGCGCGCATTGATTGCGCTTACATATATTCACGGCATCGGCAGCACAAAGGCTGCTGAAATTCTCGACAGCGTGAACATTCCGCATGAGCGGCGTGTGAGCGAGCTTTCGGATGCCGAAGTAATCCAGATCCGTGAAACGATCGACCAGAACTACCTGGTGGAAGGCGACCTTCGCCGTGAAGTGTCCATGAACATCAAGCGCTTGATGGATCTGGGCTGCTATCGCGGTCTGCGCCATCGTCGTGGTCTGCCGGTTCGCGGCCAGCGCACGCACACCAATGCCCGTACCCGCAAGGGTCCGGCCAAGGCGATTGCCGGTAAGAAGAAGTAACAAGGTATTGCCAGCGCGACTTGGGCTCCGGGGCGGGGCATCAGGGATACGCAGCTGGCTGACAAGGACAAACTGACAAGATGGCAAAAGAAGCAACCCGCGTACGCCGCCGTGAACGCAAGAACATCTCTTCTGGTGTGGCGCATGTGAACTCAACCTTCAACAACACCATGATCACCATTACGGATGCACAGGGCAACGCGATCTCCTGGTCGTCCGCCGGTGCCATGGGTTTCAAGGGCTCGCGTAAGTCGACACCATTTGCTGCTCAGGTGGCAGCTGAGGATGCCGGCAAGAAGGCAGCTGAACACGGCATGCGCACGCTTGAAGTCATGGTGTCAGGCCCTGGGTCAGGACGTGAGTCCGCGCTTCGTGCGCTGCAGGCGTCGGGCTTTACCATCACAACCATTCGCGACGTAACGTCCATTCCGCACAACGGTGTGCGCCCCAAGAAGAAGCGCCGCGTCTAACCGCTGCGTTTCGTTGGACGGGTTCGTCCACACACGGACTTAAATTTGCGGCCTTTCCCCATGGTGATTTCACCATCCTGGCTTTGAGCCATGCAGGGCCGCTAGATGAACGAGGCTAACAACGTGATCCAGAAGAACTGGCAGGAACTGATTAAGCCCAACAAGCTGGATATCCAGCCGGGCCGTGATGCACAGCGCATCGCCACTGTTGTTGCAGAACCGCTTGAGCGCGGCTTTGGCCTGACGCTCGGCAACGCGCTGCGCCGCGTGCTGCTGTCTTCACTTCAGGGCGCTGCTGTAACATCCGTCCAGATTGACGGTGTTCTTCACGAGTTCTCTTCAGTGGCTGGTGTGCGTGAAGATGTCACTGATGTTGTGCTCAACATCAAGCAGATGGCCATTCGTCTTCATTCTGAAGGCCCGCGCCGCATGACGCTGAAGGCTGATAAGGCTGGTGCTGTGACGGCCGGCATGATCGAGACGGGCCCGGACATTGATATCCTGAACCCGGACCTCGTGCTCTGCACGCTCGATGAAGACTCTGAAATCCGCATGGAATTCACGGTTGATCTTGGCAAGGGCTATGTCGCTGCTGACCGCAACCGTCCGGAAGATGCGCCGATCGGCCTCATTCCGGTGGACAGCCTGTTCAGCCCGTGCCGCAAGGTGTCTTACAAGGTTGAGAACACCCGCGAAGGGCAGATCCTGGACTATGACAAGCTGACGCTGACGGTTGAAACCGACGGCTCGCTGACGCCGGATGATGCGGTCGCATATGCTGCCCGCATCCTTCAGGATCAGCTGCAGACCTTCGTGAACTTCGAAGAGCCGCGTCCGGAGCAGCCTGTTGAAGAGCGTCCGGAACTTGAGTTCAACCCGGCACTGCTGAAGAAAGTGGATGAGCTTGAGCTCTCCGTGCGTTCAGCCAACTGCCTGAAGAACGACAACATCGTTTACATCGGTGATCTCATTCAGAAGACGGAAGCCGAAATGCTCCGTACGCCGAACTTTGGCCGTAAATCGCTGAATGAAATCAAGGAAGTGCTTGCCCAGATGGGTCTCCACCTCGGTATGGAAGTGCCGAACTGGCCGCCGGAGAACATCGAAGATTTGGCTAAGCGTTATGAGGATCAGTACTAGGCGTATCACCTGCAAAGGTAAGAGCGCTTAAGGAGAGAAGAAAATGCGTCACGGCAAAGCCCACCGCAAACTGAACCGGACCACGCCTCACCGTAAGGCGATGCTGGCCAACATGGCGGTCGCGCTCATCAAGCATGAGCAGATTGTCACAACGCTGCCCAAGGCAAAGGAGCTTCGTCCCTATGTGGAGAAGCTGATTACGCTGGGTAAGCGCGGCGACCTTCATGCCCGCCGTCAGGCCTATGCCAAGCTGCCTGAGCAGAAGTGGGCGCAGAAGCTCTTTGACGTGCTGGGCCCGCGCTATGCGGACCGCAAGGGTGGCTATACGCGTATCATGCGTGCCGGCTTCCGCTATGGCGACAATGCACCTGTTGCAGTCATTGAACTGGTGGATCGTGACCCATCTGCCAAGGGGCAGGATTCAGGCCCTGATTTGACTGCTGACGAGCAGGATGCAGCGTAAGACTTAGCGCTTTGCGATCTCAAGAAGGCGGTTCCGATGGAGCCGCCTTTTTTGTTGCCTGGGTGCGGTGTTGGACGAGCTTCAGTTCTGGTTCATCGGCACCGTTCATCATTCCATGGGACTGCGCTTGATCCCTCAGGCGGGTCTTTGCAAACTCGCCATGCTGCCTATCTTGCAGAGTGTTCGTCGCCTGTTTTGGAGTTACATGAATGATCACCCGCCGCATCACCAGCCTGATTGCTGCCATTGTCCTTGGCGGGATATCGATCTTTACGTTGCCGCATGTGGCGCTTTCTCAGATCGTACCCTCATCCAAAGCCCAGATTGATCTGTCGTTTGCGCCCCTGGTCAAACAGGTGGCCCCGGCCGTGGTCAACGTATTCACCAAGCGCGTGGTGAGAGAGCAGGCGCGATCGCCCTTCGCCAATGACCCGTTTTTTCAGCGCTTCTTTGGCGACCGCTTCTCCTTCGGCATGCCGCGCGAGCGGGTCCAGAGTTCGTTGGGCTCGGGCGTCATCGTTGCGTCCAACGGCATTATCGTGACCAACAACCATGTCATTGCCAATGGTGAGACGTTCACGGTCGCCCTGTCTGATCGACGGGAGTTTGAGGCTGAGGTGCTGCTTGCGGATGAGCGGACCGATCTGGCAATCCTCAAGATTGACACGAAGGGGGAGGTTCTTCCTGCCCTTCAGTTTGGCGATTCAGATGGGCTTGAGGTCGGTGATCTCGTGCTGGCGATCGGCAACCCGTTCGGTGTTGGGCAGACTGTGACCAGCGGCATTGTTTCCGCCCTTGCACGCACGCAGGTTGGTGTCACCGACTACCAGTTCTTCATTCAGACCGATGCGGCTATCAATCCTGGCAACTCAGGCGGAGCGCTCGTCACGATGGATGGGCGGCTTGTCGGGGTGAACACGGCGATCTTCTCGCGGTCAGGCGGGTCAATCGGCATCGGCTTTGCGATCCCGGCCAACATGGTTCGGCTGGTCGTGGCCTCCGCGCAGGATGGCAATGGCGGTCAGGTCGTGCGCCCGTGGCTTGGGGCGTCGGTGCAGACGGTGACGTCCGAGCTTGCACAATCCCTGGGGCTTGATCGCCCCGGTGGTGCGCTTGTTGGAGACGTCTATTCCGGTGGACCGGCAGACCGTGCCGGGCTTGAAACAGGCGATGTCGTGCGGCGGCTGGGTGTACATGACGTGGTGGATGAAAACGCCCTTCGTTACAGGCTGGCAACCCGTGAAGTCGGGTCCAACGTCTCCATTGATTACCTTCGTGGGGGCACGGCCAGAAAAGGGACGCTGACGCTTACAGCACCGCCTGAGCGTCCGCGCCGAGACACGACGACACTCGAAGGGCCACACCCGTTCTCAGGCGCCACCGTGGCCAACCTTTCGCCTGCACTTGCCGAGGAAATCCGTCTCGATCCGATGTTGTCGGGCGTCGTTGTTACAGAGGTTGTCCGGCGAAGCGCGGCCAATCGTTTGGGGGTCCAGCCGGGTGATATCATCCTCGGGGTGAATGATCGGAAGGTATCCAGTGTTGATGGGCTTGAAAGTGCCCTGACGACGGGTGGGCGGAACTGGCAGGTATCGGTGCGGCGTGGGGAGCAGGTCTTCAACACAACCGTGCGGCTCTAGCGTATTCGCCGGGCCGGTCGACCTCACAGACTGGCCACAGGCGTCTGCAAATCGGATATGGTGCGGCCATGTCCGATCTCTTCCAACAGGCTGGCCTTGAAGATGACGCGCCGCGGCCCCTAGCCGACCGGCTGCGCCCGGCTACGCTGAGTGACGTCGCCGGGCAGGACCATCTGATTACGGCCGATGCGCCGTTAGGGCGTATGCTGGCCGGCGGGCGGCTCAACTCAGTGATACTCTGGGGCCCTCCGGGCACCGGCAAGACGACGATAGCGCGGCTCCTGTCGTCGGCCGTTCCTGACATGGAATTTGTCCAGATATCAGCCATCTTCTCCGGCGTCGCCGACCTTCGAAAAGTGTTTGAGGCTGCCAAGGCCAGACGCTCCATGGGCAAGGGGACCCTGCTGTTTGTAGATGAGATACACCGCTTCAACCGCGCCCAGCAGGATGGGTTCCTGCCATATATGGAAGACGGAACGATCATCCTTGTCGGGGCAACGACCGAGAACCCGTCCTTTGAGCTGAATGCGGCTGTGCTGTCCCGGGCCCAGGTTCTGGTGTTGAAGCGCCTTGAAGACCAGGCGCTTGAAACACTGCTTGTGCGGGCGGAAGAGCTGGAGGAGCGCTCCTTGCCCCTCACGGATGATGCGCGCGATGCGCTCAAGGCGATGGCGGACGGAGATGGGCGCTTCTTGCTCAATCTCG
>JANQMQ010000609.1 GCA_028279995.1 Candidatus Phaeomarinibacter sp.
CACGTAGTTTCGTGTTCCCCCACGAGTGCACCGGTGCGGCCTTTTTCTCTCCAAACAGTGCTGCTCTTGTCTGACAGTACGCCCGGTAACCGCTGGTGGCGGTGGACGGCCGCCCGGCGTAAGCTGGAGGTCAAACAAATGCAGCAGCAATCACATCAACAGGTGGGAGAAGACGTGCGCGTCCTTGTTGTGGAAGATGACGTCGAGGCAGCAGCCTATATCGTCAAGGGCCTGCGCGAGAGCGGCCATGTGGTCGACCACGCAGCGGATGGCGACGACGGCCTGAACCTTGCCATGTCAGGTCAGTTCGACGTGCTGGTGATTGACCGCATGTTGCCCAAGCAGGACGGTCTTTCCGTTGTGTCGTCATTGCGCGATGAAGGCAGAACGACACCTGTTCTGTTTTTAAGTGCCCTTGGTGAGGTGGAAGACCGCGTCAGTGGGTTGCGGGCGGGTGGCGACGACTACCTGACCAAGCCATTTGCCTTCGCCGAGCTTCTCGCCCGCATCGAGGTGCTGGTGCGCCGGGCGAGCCCTGGCGAGGCGCAGCAGACCCGCATGCAGGTCGGTGCCCTCCAGATGGACCTTCTTTCACGCAAGGTAACACGCGAAGGCAAGGACATTGATCTGCAACCACGAGAGTTCCGGCTGCTGGAGTATCTTATGAAGCACGCAGGGCAGGTCGTGACCCGCACCATGCTGCTGGAAAATGTCTGGGAATATCATTTCGACCCCCAGACGAATGTGATTGACGTTCATGTGTCACGGCTGAGAGCCAAGATCGACAAGAACTTCGAGACGCCGTTGCTCCATACGGTACGCGGCGCGGGCTACACCCTTCGTGCCCCGGAATAAGCTTCTATCCACAACGACCTTCAGGCTGGCGCTGGTATACCTGGCGCTCTTTCTTGCGTCGTCTAGCGCTTTGCTTGGCTATCTCTATTGGAACACAGCCGGCTTTCTTGCCCGCCAGTCCGAGGCAACCGTCCAGGCGGAGACCATCGGTCTTGTGACGGCGCTTGATGAAGGCGGGCGTCCCGCACTGGTTCATGCGGTCATCACAAAGGCGCGCGACCCACGCCAGAACCTCTATCTTCTGCAGGACGCAAATGGTGAGAAACTGGGGGGCAATCTGGATGCCTGGCCCGATGTCGCGCCCGGTGATGACGGGTGGATCAGTTTTGACTATGGCCGCCGTACCGTTGAGGGAGAGGTGGAAATCCACGAAGCCCAGGCTCTGGCGACCCGCCTGCCGGACAGCATGCGGTTGCTGGTAGGCCAGGACATTGACGAACGCCGCCGGCTTGAAGCACAGATTACAAACGCTTTGGCCTGGGCGGTCGGTGCGATGATTGTGCTGGGCATCGTCGGTGGTGCCATCATCAGCCGCAACGTGGTTGCCCGCATTGACGACATCAACCGCACCGCGAAAGACATCATGGGCGGTGAGCTGTCCCGTCGGATTCCCGTGTCCGGAGCCGGGGATGAAATTGATCAGCTTGCGGAAAACCTGAATGATATGCTTGACCAGATCGAGCGCCTCATGTCGGGCATGCGTCAGGTAACCGACAACATCGCTCACGATCTGAGAAGCCCGCTTAACAGGCTGCGCAATCGCCTCGAAGTCACATTGATGAAACCTGCCTCCCAGGAAGAATATGCGGAAGCACTGGAGCGTTCGATTTCGGAAGCGGACGAGCTTCTGGGCACGTTCAACGCGCTATTGCTGATTGCCCGCGCTGAAGCCGGTGCTGCGCGCGATGGGATGGGGTGGGTGGACCTAAGCGAGTTGGCGCAGGATGCTGCCGAACTCTACGAGCCGGTGGCGGAGGAAGCCGGGTTAGGCTTTGACGTCGATATCGAGCCGCACCTTGAGTATCGCGGCCACCGGGAGTTGCTCGCGCAAACGATCGCAAACTTGCTGGACAACGCTATCAAGCACGCCGGCGGCGATGCAGGCGGCTCGCTGATCCGGCTTTCGGTCAGGTGCCGCGGCATGTTGGGCGCCGAGGTGATTGTTGCGGACA
>JANQMQ010000612.1 GCA_028279995.1 Candidatus Phaeomarinibacter sp.
GACCGAGTACAAAACGTCCGACGCTTAAGATTTGAATAAAACCCCCGCAGCGACAACAATCTCAGCGTCACCGTCCGCAGCAGCTTCACGGGCGAACTGCTCTGCGTCTCCTGGGCCCGTTGTCTCCCTCAGCGTTACCATTGCACCACGACGGTTCATGGCCTCCACAACGTCAATGAGCTTTCGGCGGCGACGCCAACCAGCCGTGGGGTTGTAGATGACGGTAACTACCTGCCTCATGACTGGCGGCGGCAAAATATGGTTACCGTCTTTCGCTGTTTTGTCCGCGTACAAATGGTTCATCTCATCGTCACAAAACGTTCACTGCCCGCCGGGATAGTCCCGCCAGATCGCAGGCGGATGCATTTGATTCGACTGGCTTTTTCAGCGTCGCGCACACAAGGGCCGATTTTACAGAAAAGATCAAGTCTTCCGTGTACTGATTATTTTACTTTGGACCAATTGCGAGTTTCGGCTTCCATGACACTAGCAGGCATGCTGACACGCACCATGGGCAATCCGCTTTCCACCTCCGCGAAATCGGCGGGAAAAGCCATGCAGGCCAAGCCATTTCGCGACAGGCTTGCTCTTTTTGGCCTGCGCGCCCGTGGCCGCAAGAGAGTGAAACGCAGGCACCTGATTGTCCGCGAACCCGTGCGGCATCGCACTCTCTTCATTTCAGATACCCATCTGGGAACACCTGGCTGCAAAGCTGAACTTCTGGCCGACTTTCTGCGGCACAACGAGGCAGATACACTCTATCTTGTAGGCGACATCATTGACGGCTGGCGCATCAAGCGGTCCTGGTACTGGAACGACGCCCACAATCACGTCATCCAGGAAATTCTGCGCAAGGCGCGCAAGGGCACCCGCGTCATCTATGTGCCGGGCAACCACGACGAGGCGTTGCGTGATTACATCGGCGTTACGCTGGCAGGTGTTGAAGTCATTAACGAGGACATCCACCGCGCCGCTGACGGCAAAACGTATCTGGTGCTACACGGTGACCAGTTCGACGGTGTCGTCCGCTACGCCAAGTGGCTCGCCCATGTGGGCGACTGGGCCTACAATCTGGCTCTGACATGCTCCGGCATACTCCACAACATTCGTCGTGCCCTCGGGCTCTCGTACTGGTCCCTGTCTGCCTATCTCAAGCACAAGGTCAAGAATGCCGTCGAATACATCTCGAACTACGAAGAAGCCGTAGCCCGCGAGGCACGCGACAGGGGGGTCGACGGTGTTGTCTGCGGTCACATCCACCACGCCGAGATGCGCGAGATGGATGGCGTCACCTACATGAATGATGGTGATTGGGTAGAAAGCTGCACAGCGCTGGCGGAAGACATGACCGGCAGATTTACAATTCTGCACTGGACGCGCTTCGCAGCAGACGTTGAAGAAGAACGTGCAGAGCGTGAAAAACAGCCAAATGTGCTGCCATCGCCAGAAACCGATGCTGCCACTGCCGAAAGCAAAGCCCCTGATCCGGTTGATGCTTCTGTTGAAGCAGACCAGGATCTGGAAGAGGAAGTTGTTATCAGCGGCCATGTTCCACTCGCCGCCAGAGACGATCTCCTTCCGGACCGGACAAAAATTCCAAGCAACGCCGCGTGACACAAATAAACTCGACGACCTCACCTAAATCCGAGACCGGAACAGTTTCCTCAACGCCCGTTGCTCACCCGACAGGGATTCAATTCACTGAACCGGGCAAGCCCCTGCGCGTGCTTATCGTTACAGATGCCTGGGAACCGCAGGTCAATGGAGTCGTCCGTACGCTCCAGCAGCTGGGCAGCGAGCTAGGCAAGCTTGGACATCAGGTCCGCTACGTAACCCCGCTCGACTTCAAGACGATCCCTGCACCAACCTACCCTGAAATCCGCCTAGCATTATGGCCATTGCGCTGGATGGAGCGGGTCATCCGCGAGTTCGCGCCCTGCGCCATTCACATCGCAACCGAGGGTCCGCTGGGACTGGCAGCACGCAACTACTGTGTTCGAAAGGGATTGCCGTTCTCGACGTCCTTCCACACGCGCTTTCCGGAATACATCAACGCACGCTTCGGAACACCTGTATCCTGGGGCTATTGGTTCCTGCGCTGGTTCCATGGACCCGCCACGACAATGATGGTCGCAACGAGATCGTTGCAGGAAGAAATGATCGAGCGCAGGTTTCCGTCGACCGCCATATGGTCCCGTGGCGTCGACATAGACCTCTATCGGCCGCGCCCCGACTTGAAGCAGAGTGACTTTCTCAATCTGCCTCGACCCCTTTGGCTCTATGTGGGTCGCGTGGCCGTGGAAAAAAACATCGAGGCCTTCCTGAAACTTGACCTGCCGGGAACAAAACTTGTCGTCGGCGGCGGGCCCCAGCTCGAAAACCTCAGGCAGAAATACGCAGATGCCCACTTTGTCGGGCCCAAATTCGGTGAAGAACTCGCTGAATTCTATGCTGCAAGCGATTGCTTCGTGTTTCCCAGCAAGACCGACACCTTCGGCCTCGTTACCCTTGAGGCACTGGCATCCGGTACTCCGGTTGCCGCCTACCCGGTGCAGGGCCCGAAGGATGTAATCGGAGATGCCCCTGTTGGCTGCCTGAGAGATGACCTCCGCAGTGCCGCCCTGACAGCCGCAAAGATCTCGCCCGAACGCGCGCGCGCCTTCGCGCTGGAGTACTCCTGGGAGGCTTGCACCAGGCAGTTCGTCAGCAACCTGGCCATTCAGCGTCAGCCAGAGCTGGAGGCGACACGCCCCCGGCTGCTACGCCGATAGCGACTTCACGGCTTCGTCCGCGCAACTGGTCCATTTGCTGGTTTCGCTGGTAACCCGGGGTAACCATGATAGGCTTTGCGAGAAACATCCGTTGCTTACATGTCTGTTGCTTTCAGGGAGTCCCAGAATATGCCGCATCAAAACCAACGCGCCCGCGCCAAAGCTGCCGAGCAGGAAACTCAATCCTTCCGTTTCTTCTTGCTGGTCACCGGCGCACTGGCCGCCATCGCTCTGCTTTGGGCTGCCTTCTCCTCTGCCGCCCTAGCCGAGGAAGCACCTACTGCTGAGAGCGGCACCTTCGCCATTGATGAGAGCCATGTGCACGCGGCCTTCAGGGTCAGCCATCTTGGCTTCTCCGACACGATCGGTGGCTTCGACAAAGTCTCCGGCAGCTTCACCCTTGACGCTGAAAACCTGTCGGCAAGCGCCGTAAACGTCACAATCGATACAGCGAGCGTCGATAGTGGCTGGGACAAGCGTGACGCACATCTGCGCGGCGATGACTTCTTCAAGGTGGAAGAATTCCCCGAAATGACATTTGCCTCCACCAGCGTTGAACCGACAGGCGATACCACCGCCACGGTGACCGGTGACCTGACCATGCTTGGCCAGACTCACCCTGTGGCGCTCGATGTGACGTTCAAT
>JANQMQ010000623.1 GCA_028279995.1 Candidatus Phaeomarinibacter sp.
AACGCCGCCAGGATGACAAGGCCCATACCGCCCAGAGAGTTGAAGACCGCCGGGTCAAAACTGATCAGCACGACACCGGAAAAGGCGATCCCCATGCCCAGCCACCGCCGCCACCCCACGGCCTCATGGAGAATAAAAACGGAGAGCAATGTCGCAAAGGGCACATTCAGCTGCACACCAATGGCAACCACCGAAACAGTGTCCGAGATGTCCAGCGCAGCGAACATCAGCGCGAAGTGAATGCCGCCCATCGTCATGGCGACAATGAAGATGCGTCCCATCTGACCGGGCACGATCTTGAGGAAAGGAATAAGCGCCAGGGACAGCAGCGCGAAGCGGGCACCTGTCAACATCATTGGCGACACTTCCTCGACCCCAGCCTTCGCAACGACGAAGTTGAAGCCCCAGGCAAGGCAGATCAGCAGAATGAGGATGAGATGCGGCGGGGTCATAATACCCTGCGCTCTAGCACGCGCAGGCGGCGGGACACGAGCAACAGTTTCGCAACACAGCCGTGCTCGCGCCGGCCTTGTAACCTGTCAGGTAATGTCGCGCTGCTTCTTGAGTTCCGCCCAGGCGGTGTTGATGGCTGCCAACTTGTCGTTCGCAAGCGCAACAAACTCTTCCGGAACGCCACGCGCCATCAGCCGGTCAGGATGGTTTTCCGCAACAGCACGGCGGTAAGCTTTCTTGAGGTCATCATTGGAAGCGTCCGGTGTCACACCGAGCACCAGGAACGGATCAGCCACGGCTTCGCCGGTGTTTGAGGCACGGATCCGGGCGAACTCGAAATCGGAAAAGCCGAAGATCGCAGCAACATCATGCAGGAACACGAGTTCATCATCATGGACGACACCGTCCGCCAGGGCGATGTGGAACAGGCCGTCCAGCAAGTCTTCAAGAACCCCCGGCTTGTCCTTGAACATGACCGCGACCTGGCGGGCATAGGTGTCAAACCCCGCCACGTCCTGCCGGGCCATGTTGAACACACGGGCCACATGGGCCTCGTCGCCGGGTTCCACAGTGAAGGCCTGTGAGAATGCTTCCACTTCATCAGGTGTCACGATGCCGTCGGCTTTCGCCATCTTGGCGGACAGGGCGATGACCGCGATGGTAAACGCCACGCCGGACGCCCCCTCGCCGCTTCCAACGAGGCCTTTCAGCGTTTCAAGAACGGATTGGGCCGTCCCGGCGATGCGATCCCAAAGACTCATGGGCGCACCTTATAGAGACGCGCCGTGAGATGCGACATGGCACATGCCGCCGCAGTACTTACATTCATGTAGACCTGCTGCCACGTCACCTCTCTCGCCCTTGTGGCGAAAACCAAGTATCACCGTCACCAATGACAACACACAGCTCTTCCAAATGGGACTTCTGGATCGACCGAGGCGGCACCTTCACGGATGTTGTCGCGCGGGACCCGGCCGGTGCTCTGCATACGGCCAAACTGCTGTCTGAAAATCCCGACAACTATGAGGATGCCGCCCTTGAAGCCATCCGGCGTTTTCTCGGCGTCGAGAGCAATGCGCCCGTGCCTGCAGGCGAGATCAATGCCGTCAAGATGGGAACGACTGTCGCCACCAACGCCCTGCTGGAACGAAAGGGCGAACGCACCCTGTTCGTCACCACGAAGGGCTTCAAAGATGCCCTGCGCATCGGCTATCAGGCTCGGCCGGACATTTTCAAACTCGCCATCGAGCTGCCGGAGCTTCTGTATTCGGATGTCGTGGAGGTATCCGAGCGCTACTCAGCCGAAGGGGACGTTCTGGTACCGCTTGATGAACCGCAGGCGGGCAAAGCCATGCAGGCAGCCTTTGAGGCAGGTATACGCGCCGTCGCCATTTGTCTCATGCACGGCTACCGCTATCAGGACCATGAGCGGCGGCTTGCCGACATAGCGCGGGAGATCGGCTTCACCCAGATTTCAGCCAGCCACACGACCAGCCCGCTGATGAAATTTGTCAGCCGCGGCGACACGACGGTGGTGGATGCCTATCTGTCACCCATTCTGCGCCGCTATGTGGATCGGGTGGCAACTGCCCTGGATCGCGCCATCACCGGCACGCGCCTGATGTTCATGCAGTCTTCCGGTGGTCTCACGGACGCAGATCTGTTTCAGGGAAAAGACGCGATCCTCTCAGGTCCGGCGGGCGGTGTTGTCGGTGCCGTGGAAACAAGCCACCTGGCGGGCCACGACAAAATCATCGGATTCGACATGGGCGGTACCTCCACCGATGTCTGCCACTATGACGGCACGTTTGAGCGCGCCTTTGAAACGGAAGTAGCCGGGGTGCGCATGCGTGCACCAATGATGCGCATCCACACGGTGGCAGCCGGCGGCGGCTCGCTGTTGCAGTTTGACGGCACACGCATGCGCGTCGGCCCGGACAGCGCCGGCGCCGACCCCGGCCCCGCCGCCTATCGCCGCGGCGGGCCGCTGACGGTGACGGACGCCAATGTGATGACCGGCAAACTGATGCCGCATCACTTCCCGACCATATTTGGTCCGAACGCAGATGAAGCGCTTGACCGGGACGCGGTCGAGCAGAAGTTCACGGCATTGGCGAAAGAAATTACGGCCAGCACGGAGGCCGCGACAACACCTGAAGACGTGGCGCAGGGCTTCCTGATGATCGCTGTGGAAAACATGGCGCAGGCCATCAAGAAGATATCCGTCCAGCGCGGCTATGACGTCACCCGCTATGCCCTCACAAGCTTCGGCGGTGCCGGGGGGCAACATGCCTGCCTTGTGGCGGATGCGCTCGGCATGACCACCTGCATCGTCCACCCAATGTCCGGCCTGCTCTCGGCCTACGGCATGGGTCTGGCCGACATCCGCGCCACCCGCGCGGAGGCTTTGAATGCCACTTTGGACAAGGCCGGTCACAAGCAACTGACAACGCTTCTGGAAGAACTGGGTCGTGGGACGACTGCTGAAGTCGAAGCACAGGGTGTTGCGCCGGATCACATTTCGCTGCAGCCGACAGTCCATGCCCGCTACGAGGGGACGGACACCGCTTTGGAAGTCCCGTTCGGCACCATCGTCGAGATCAAGCAGGCCTTCGAGGAAGCACACCGTGCCCGGTTCGGTTTTGTCTCGCCTGACCATGCCATCACCCTGGAGGCGGCAGCACAGGAAGCCATTGGCGCGGAGCCACGCCCGCCGGAAGAAGCTGTCACCGTCACCTCAGCAAGCGAGCCGGTGCAAGCCCAAGAAACGGCACGCGTTTATATGGAAAGCGACTGGCATGACGTGCCCGTCATCCTGCGCGACGCGGCACAG
>JANQMQ010000674.1 GCA_028279995.1 Candidatus Phaeomarinibacter sp.
CTGCTTTCTGCTGCGCAGGAGTTGTTTGTCAGCAAAGGTTTTCACGCCACGCGGCCGCAGGACATCTCGCGGGCTGCCGGTGTCGGCCATGGCACGTTCTATCTGCACTTCAAGGACAAGCAGGCCTGTTTCCTGGCGTTCGCCGAACAGGCCGCGGAGGCCCTAGAGACCTATGTGGACAGTCATTCCGCCGATGATCTCCAGCCATATGATGCCATCCGTGAATCAATCCGGCTGACCTATGCGTTTTCCCAGGCACATCCCGGCTTGCTTGCTGCGGCCCTGACGGACATGAGCGTTATTGATGGCGGTGACGGCGGGTCGATCTTGATGGGGCGGTGGGGGATCCAGTGGGGCGAACGCCTCGCGGAGTGGCAGGCAGAAGGCAAAGTCTCGCCCAGTGTTGATACCGCCTATATCGGCTATGCCATCCCCGGCATGATCCGGCAGACGGGCGAGCTGGCTGCACAAAGAGAAACTGAAGAAGAAGAACCGCTCGACGCGCTGATGGCTTTTCTCGCCGCCGGCCTCGGGCTCACCGCATCCTGAGGAAACACAAGAATGCCCATAGACGACCTTGCTGGAAAAACCGCGTTCATCACAGGCGGTGCCAGCGGCATCGGCCTTGCCATGGCCAAAAGCTTTGGTGCACGGGGGGCCAATGTCATGCTCGCCGACATCGAGGAAGAGCCGCTGAAGGAAGCAATCAAGCTTCTCTCAAAGACCAACACACAGGTCGACGGCGTTCTGCTCGACGTGTCCGACCGGGCGGCCATGCAGGACGCAGCCCAGAAAACAATCGAGCGCTTCGGCAAGGTGCACATTGTCTGCAACAACGCTGGTATTGGTGCCGGTGGCCCGATGGAAGAAGTCACCGCATCGGATTGGGAATGGTCCATTGACGTCAATCTCAAAGGTGTTGCCTGGGGCATTGAGGCCTTCGTGCCGCTTATCAAGGAGCACGGCGAGGGCGGCCATGTGGTGAATACCGCGTCCATGGCAGGCCTGGTTCCCATCCCGGGATTTGGGCCTTACACGGCCACGAAATATGCGGTTGTGGGTATGTCGGAAGATCTGTCCATGGAACTCGAACCCTTCGGCATCGGTGTGTCGGTGCTCTGCCCGGGCTTTGTTGCGACCCAGATTGGCAATTCACGGCGCACGCGTTCTGCGGCCAAGTACGGAGAGGGCAACGAGCCAGACCAAGACAGCATAGCCCAGGCCAGTGACGCTGTTGCGGCCGGCATTCCCGCAGATGCGGTGGGTGAGCGTGTCGTCGAGTGCATTCTGGAAAACCGTCTCTATGCATTCACGCATGGCGAATTCAAGGATGCGACGGCGGCCAGATTTGCCCGCATGGCCGAAGATTTCGACTCCATTTCAAACAGTGACGCCATCAACAGTGTCGATCCGGAGGTGAAGGAACGCCAGTTGGCCGCGTCGGCAGCGATCCAGGAAGCCCAGAATCTAGGGAATTCTTAAGACCAGAACACAAAACTCTTGCACAAGAGGGCAAGTGGTCCCACCTTACTTACATAATTGTCGGGAGGAGAAGTGGCCATGGGATCTGCATCCAAGAGCCAGACTCAGGAAATCGAGATCAAGGACTCCGCGTGGTACCAGCCACGTGCGGCCATGCAGGCAATTCGGGCGTTGATGGAGGATCCAGAGGATACGGCTCAGGTCTTTCGCATCATCAAGGCGATGAGCGGCCCGTCGCGCGCCAAGACATACAGGCGCTTCTGCAAGACAGCGGTCGGACGGCGCGTATTGGCAAATCGAGAGAGCCTTGCAGACCGACTCAATGACCGTGAAGCGCTGCGTGCAATGCCCGAAGGGTCGCTCGGTCGCGCATATCTCGACTTTGTGGAGCGTGAAAACCTCTCGGCCGATGGGCTGGCGGATGCCAGCGAGGAAGGTGGCCGTTACTACCGCACCGCAGATCAGGAACTCTACAGCAACCGGACGCGGGACATGCACGACCTGTGGCATGTAACCACCGGGTATGGCCGCGACGGCCTTGGTGAACTGTCTCTTCTCGCATTTTCCTATGCGCAGCTTGGCAATATCGGCATCGCGATGATCATCTTCTTTGGCGCGCGTGGTGGTGTCCGTGAATCAGGTGACAAGCGGATCTGGAAAGCCATATGGGAGGGCTACCGTCACGGCCGGCAGGCAACCTGGTGGGCCGGGGAGGACTGGGAAGGTCTTCTGACCGCCCCGCTTGAAGATGTCCGCAAGCAGCTTGGTGTCTCGAAACCCGAAACGTATCGTGAGGTGTTCCGTGACCATCTGGCCGCTGCCCAGCAGGCCGAGGCCGCTGCGGCTTAGGTTCCGATAGCCTGCAAGGCTCAAAAAGCCTGCCTGATCGATTTGATCCGGCAGGCTTTTTTGTGGCCAGGACTTGGCCGTCTCTAGCTGACCAGGATGATATGAACCGTACGCGGTCCGTGGGCTCCCATGACCAGTGTGGCCTCAATGTCTCCGGTACGGGATGGACCGCCAATCAGGTTCAGGGCGCGGGACATGCCCTGATTGTCCTTCGCCGCCCGACCGATGCGCCACACGTCCTCATATCCGCCTTTGATCTCGTCCACCTTGAGCACGAAGATGTGACGGTCGGGAAGCAGGCCCAGACTGACGGGGTGCTTGCTGCTTGAGGCTACGGCGACCGCGCCTGTTTCTGCTACACCGGCAATCGCGCGTGTCACGGACGTTCGACCGTCCAGCGCCTCAGCATCAAGTTGTGACGATGCGGCGATGCCAGCGTCCTCCCATCCAAGTAAGGAAAGGTCGGCATCGTCAGGGATATGGACCTGCCCGGGGCAGTCCTGTTCCTGGAGGTAAGTGCTCACCTTGGCGGGTACGTCGGCAAAGGACTCGCAATCGGCAACCGTGCAGCCTAGTTCAAGCGCCTTGGTGATGAATATGTCGCGCGCCTCTTCCGGCGCGGGTTTGCCCATCGCAGGCACCAATTGGGCAGGAGGTGTTTCAAGGCGCGCCCGGGAGTCCGCTGGCGAAGACTTGCCGCGCTTGGCGTCAGCTGCCTTGATCTTGGCAAAGATTGCGTTTCTGGCATTGCTCATCGCCGACGCCCCTCCTTGTACTGACTAAGGAAGGTTGGCTCGGCAGGTGCCGCCAGATCCCGTGACTGTGTCCAGCCGCGCCCGATGAAGGGCAGGGCCGTCACGAATCTCCGGCCGCGCCGGCCTTTGGCGATCAGCCGTAGTCCCATGCCGGCGATACTTGTTGCGGCCCGGTACAGTGATGGATGTCTGCCAAGCCAGGCCCATACGCCAAGCCCCCATCTTTGTCCGGATGGGGTGAGATGTGCCTCGAATTCCTTTTCGCGCCAGTGACGCATCATGGAAGGAAGGGGAATGCGCACCGGGCACACTTCCTCGCATTTGCCACAGAAGCTTGAAGCGTTCGGCAGTTTTGCGGCGCTTGAGACACTCGCAAGAGCAGGCGTCCACACCGCTCCCATGGGGCCGGAATACACAGAACCGTATGACTGGCCGCCGACGGTGGTGAAGACGGGACATGAGTTGAGGCATGCGCCGCATCGGATGCATCGCAGCATCTCTTCAACCGGCGTTCCCAGCATGTCGGTGCGTCCGTTGTCCACCAGAACGACGTCAAAACTCTCAGGCCCGTCCGCATCCCGGGCGCGGCGTGGACCGGAGTAGAGGGAGACATAGTTGGATGTGTCCTGGCCCGTCGCTGATCTGGCAAGAATACGAAGAAACACGGATAGGTCGTCCAAGGTCGGTACGACCTTTTCGATGCCGGTCACGACAATGTGCCGCTTCGGCAGCGTGGCCGTCAGGTCGGCATTGCCCTCATTGGTCACAAGAACAATCTGGCCTGTTTCGGCGACCAGAAAATTCGCTCCGGTGATGCCCACATCTGCATTCTTGAAGCGCTCGCGCAGTACGATGCGAGCTTCCTCGACGAGTTTGACCTTGTCTTCGACGCGCTCCGTACGCCCGTACTTCTGGTGGGCTTCGTAGAATGTGTCCGACACCTGCCCGGCATTCAGGTGCAGGGCGGGGCCGACAATGTGAAACGGTTTTTCGTTGCGAAGCTGGATGATGTATTCGCCAAGGTCCGTCTCGACAACGTTGTAACCTTTGCCAATCAGGTGGTCGTTGAGCTCCAGCTCCTCCGTCACCATGGATTTGGACTTGATGATGTCCTTGCCGCCACTTTCCTCGCACAGCTGCTCAACGATGGTATTGGCTTCCTCAGCCGTTCGTGCCCAGTGAACGCGCCCTCCTGCTTCCTCCACCCGGTCTTCAAACGCCTCAAGGTAGGTGCCGAGGTTGTTGAGCGCCTCGATCTTGATATCGCGGGCGCTGTCACGAAGTGCCTCGAATTCGGGAAGCTTGCTTGCGGTCGCCTCACGCAGCAGCGGAAAAATCTTGCCGAAGATAAAGAGGCCCGCCTGGAGCTGATCGTCGTCGATGGCTGCCTTGGCGTTGTCCTGAAATTTCTCGGATGTGACGTGCATCAGGAGGCATCCTCCTTGTCGAAGCCTGCGAGGACTTCAGCGACGTGATAGGCCCGTGTCGGGTCCCCGCGTCGGGCGAGGGCGCCTTCAATGTTGAGCAGACACCCAACATCCCCGGTCACGACAGCTTCTGCCCCGGTCTTTGCAACTTCTTCTGACTTCTTGCGCACCATCTCGCCGGAGACGTCAGGATACTTGACGCAGAACAGGCCGCCGAAGCCGCAACAGACGTCCGAATCTTCCATCTCTTTCAGCTCAAGTCCGTCAACTGAGCCTAGCAATGTCCGCGGCTGCTGCTTGATCTTCAGTTCACGTAGGCCGGAGCATGCATCGTGGTAGGTGACGGACGTTGCATGAGCGTTTTCCACCCGGTCGATACCCGCCACATCTGTCAGGAATGACACCAGTTCGTATGTCCGTTCGGCGATGGCATTGATGGCAGTCTTCTCCGGTTCATCGTCTTCAAACAGCTTCGGATAGTGTACTTTCACCATGGCGGCGCAGGAGCCTGACGGCACCACGACGTAATCATAGTCGGCGAACTGCCGGATGAACCCGCGAGCGAAACTGCGGGTGCTTTCCCTGTCACCTGAGTTGTAATTCGGCTGGCCGCAGCAGGTCTGGTCAGCTGGCACAGCCACGTCATACCCGGCATCCTCCAGCAGCTTGAGGGCTGCAAAGCCGACACGCGGCCGCATTGTATTGACAAGACAGGTGGCAAAGAGGCCAATGCGTTTGTCTGTAGTCGACGTCTGTGCGGTCATTCAGGACGGTTCCCTTGAAGCTTTTTGCCATTAGACCGTGCTTACCGGCCAAAGCGCAAATGCCTTTCACCCCGATTTTTCCAGCATGTCTTGATGCCAAGGATATCCGTGCGTGAGAAACACCCTTCTTCCGATATCGGTTCTGCTTGTCGCAACGCTTCTCATGTATATGGGTGCCGGCCAGCAGGGCATTTTGGTGCCTGTTCGGGCCGGACTTGAGGGTTTTTCACCCCTTACCATCGGCTTTTTCGGCACGGCCTATGCGTTGGGATTTATCGGCGGCTGTTTTCTCATTCCGGTGTGGTTGCGCCGTGTCGGTCACATCCGGACGTTCGGTGTCGTCGCATCCATGGCGGGCGTCGGCATCCTGCTGCACGGTCTGCTCGTGTATCCGGAGGTATGGTTTTTTCTCAGGCTCATAATCGGCTTCTCCATCGCCGGTGCGGCAATGATCATCGAAAGCTGGCTCAATTCCCGTACCGACAATCACAACCGTGGCAGTGTCTTTTCCGTCTACATGGTCGTTTATCTGTTTGCCGTCACCAGTGGGCAGATGTCCCTGGTGGCATTTGATCCGATGACGCTCAACCTATTTGCCGTAGCAGCCATTATGTTCACGCTGGCGCTCATCCCGACTTCCATGACCCTTTTGCCTGCCCCTGATGTTCCCGCTCAGGTGGAACTGAACCTTGCCTGGCTCTTCAGGCTGTCGCCTGTCGGAGCAGTTGGGGCCTTTATCGTTGGCATGGCCAATGGCAGCTTCGGTACCCTTGGGCCGGTCTATGCGCAGGAGACGGGGTTCGATACGGCAGGCGTGGCCCTCTTCATGAGCCTTGCGCTCGTCTCGGGCGCCATCGCTCAGTGGCCTTTCGGTAAGCTGTCGGACCAGATTGACCGAAGGATTGTCATCGGCGGTATCGGTGCGCTCGGGGCTGTGGCCGGCATTGCGATTGTTCTTCTCGGTGCCCCGGGCGCTGTAACCTATGTGTTGGTGTCCCTGTTTGGCGTTGCGGCCTATTCGCTCTATGGCCTGTCTGTCGCCCACGCTAATGACCACGCAACCTCATCTGACTTTGTCAGCGTTTCAGGTGGGCTGTTGGTCCTATTCGGTATAGGGTCGGCCTTGGGGCCGCTGATCTCTGCAGTTTTGTCCTTGCTGATGACATCGTCCGGCGTCTTCGCCTTCACTGCCGCCATGCATGGCGTCCTGGCGCTTTTCGCTTTCTACCGTATTGGGCAGCGCAAGCCCGTGCCGGATGAAGAGAAAGAAGAGTTTGTTGGTTTCGCCCGCCCAACATCACCCGAAGCGGCGGTGCTTGATCCACGTGCTGACACCTCCGAAGACGAGCCGGTGGGCTCTACCCGGTCACCTTCTGCTGAAGGCTGAGTAGGGCAGGCAGCACAAAGACCGTCGCGACCAGCAGAAACAACATAGCGATCGTCAGCAGAATGCCCATGCTGGCTGTGCCAGCGTGCACCGACACACTCAATGCCCCGAATGCGCCGATGGTTGTCAGCGTGCTGAGAACGATGGCGCGCGGTGTCGAGGATGTCAGCAGCCGGTCCAGCGATCCGTCCTTGCGGTAGCGCATCAGAACGTGAATGCCGTTGTCGACTCCCAGCCCCATGATGAGAGGCAGCACGATGATGTTGGCCTGGTTGAACGGCATTCCGATCAACACGCCGGTTGCGGTTGTGGCGAGAGCTGCCAACAGCAGGGGGAGCAGTACAAGGCTTGCATCCAGCAGGCTGCGCGTCGCCAGGAATATGATCAGTGCTACGGCAATCAGGGCAATGACCAGTGCCGTGATGAATGAATTGACGACGATGTCACCAACAGTGGCTTCAACAACGGCGCGTCCTGTGCTGTCGGGGAAGAGGGATTTCACGTCTGCGACGAAGGCGCGGAGATCTTCTGTGCTTGTCACGTCGCCTTGCGGCAGACCGATGACAAGAGCCTTGCCGCTCTCTGACAGGAACCGGTCACGCATCGGCGCCGGCACCTGTTCGAGGCCTGTAATCGGCTGCGCGTTGAATATCTCTGTCAGGCGTGTGAGGTCGCGCGTGAGCTGGTCGGCCAGCAATATGTTGAACTGTTCGCGCTGCGGCTGTGAAAGACCGGTGAGAGCGGCATTCAGCTGCTCGATGATCTCGCGGTCGGCCAAAGTGAGGTTTGCTGCTGTGAGTGTCAGGTCGTCAGGAACGGCTGCTGTCGGACCGGTGACCTTGCCGATGACAGGAAAGAACAAGAAGGCCGCGTCCTGAATGATGGCGAGTTTTTCGTCCTGGTCTTGCGGCACCAGGCTGGCGGCGGTCTGGACCCGACCTACGGTCGGCAGGTCTGCCAGACGCGCAGAGACACTCTGGGCCTCTTCCAGGGATGCGGCGATGACATAGGCCGCGTAGTCGGTGACCAGTCCTCGTTCCTGCAGGTCCGTCAGGGCCAGAATGGGTTCTGACTGGTCGTTCTTGAGTGCCAAGGTTGAAAAATCAAACCGTGCCTGGGTGGCAATGGCTGCTGACAGAACGCCGACCAGGAGGGCGCCTATCGCGATGGGTCTTGCATGTGTCTGACTTGCGGCGAAGAGCGCGCTGGTTGCTCTGGCAAAGCCATTGCCGGCATTTCTGTGGGCTGGGATACCAAGTGTTCCAAGGCTGGCGGGAATGACCGTGAGTGCTGCCAGAAAGGCGAGTGCCATGCCGCCCCCGGCAATGACTCCAAGGTCGGCAAAGCCTTTGTAATCTGTCGGCAAAAATGAAAGGAACCCGATCGCCGACGTGACGGCTCCCAGCGCAATGGCCGGACCAACATCGCGAGCGGCTTCGATGAGCGCTGGACGGGTCGCCATACCCCTTTCAACATCCTCCTGCGCGCGCAGGGCGTAGTGAATGGCGAAATCAATTCCAAGGCCGACGAACAGCACGGCAAAGCTGGCGGACAGCA
>JANQMQ010000722.1 GCA_028279995.1 Candidatus Phaeomarinibacter sp.
GCTTCCGGTTCAAGCGGCTGCAACGGCTTGTCATGAACACAGGCGTGCCCGATTGGGTGTGGAACGCAATGATCGGTACACGGATGATGCGCGCGGCGGCGCAGGCGGTTTATTTCCACCGCCGCGCGCCGGGCCCAAGGCTTGAAAAACAAGAGCTCGACTGGCTTGCCGCGGCGGCCAATGAACTCAAGCCCGTCAGTTGATTTGCCGTACGTTTATGGCAGTTGGCGCGTCTTCAGCTGACTGATGTAAAGCCACCATTTGCAGCAGAAGTGTTACTACCATCTGCGAGTAGTCAGTATTCGGCGCCCATGTAATGGGCATCCCGTACTGGTCGAGTTGACGGGGGTCTCCTCGGTTCTGATATCGGAGATAGTACGTCTCTCCGTGATGGCGAACCGGAATACTATTGGCGGCTGAGCCAGCCTCATACAAACCAAACAAAGTTATCGGTTGCAGGTTAAGATCTCCGCCGCTCTCTTCTCTAAACCGATGGACGGCAAACTGGTTATCGGCGGGATTTCTGATACCCTCACCTAGGTAATAGATCACCCGCTGCAAAGATCGCAATTGAATCTGACCGAGTTCCCGTTGAATGCAAACATTTTCCCTATTCGTGACTTCGTGGAAATGCACACAATTCAGGCGGGTAACGTTGGAACCAGTTCGATTGGTTTCGTCTGACTGGTTTTCCAATCGTGAATCACCTAACTGACCAGATAACTGGTAGTACCCTGTAAAGTCCGGATCATTGCCGTCATAGATACAGATATCATAACCGGCTCCCGATGCCTGCAGAGCACCACTCTCATCGAAGGTAAGTCCCGCATGATCAACCACACTTATAATATGCGGAATCTGAACTGTACTTGCACCTGGATTGGGAAGGTGTGCCTCTGCCGCCCGGCGACGGCAGAAATAAACGGCCGTTCCAGGGCGTCGTGTTCGCACAACCCAATCCTCAAAGTCGGAAAAATCACCCCGTCCTACGCTTGCAGGAAGCACTGCAGCCTGCTGGGTTGACGCCGAATCGCCTTGACCAATATCCGGGTCAGTCAGAAAGAGTTCGTACGTGCTTAAGAGCGCTTCCGCTGGCCGACTAGACGTCTGAGCACAATAGCCGCCATTTCTTGGTATTTGAGTTGAACTCCGCGTCGTTCGATCATCGGGATCGTTCACAAGAAGGCATGGCATTTGGCTGCTGTTGCTTGGGTTTGACTCACTCAGAAGAACACTCTGCACAAAAAGATAGGTGAAAATATCGATCGGCCATCCCTGATTGACAAAATGGCCCACGGTCTCAATATCAATCGGGCGCATAATGCCGCGCCAAAATTCTTGAGAGTGCTGGACACCGATGGTCCATGTAGGTTTGGTTTCTACCTGGTACTGGCCCCCCGGTGTTACCGTGGCATTGCCCGGACCCTCACCACTGAAGACAGAAAGAGTTACCCGCGCCTGCCGCGTCATGCCGCCACTAGCCTGCGTAACGCGCGTAAACACCATACTTTCCTGATCGCGGGCGCGCAAAATATTGCGCACGATCATCTGCCGCTCGCCAATGGCGATTTCTTCATTGTGCTGAAGGTGCCAATCCGAAATCGGCACGCGGCCATTAAGCGCACATCCCGCAAGACCAATTGCAGCAACTGCTAAAATCAAATGACGCTTCAAGCGCATGTCTATCCCCAACCCCGTTCGACTTAAAGTCGTTGTTATTGTGATTGCGCTCATAACTAGCATTATTGGTTGCTACAATAAAGCGCTTACAATCACCACGAGTGCACGGGATTTGCTTTGAATTACCGGGTTTTAGGAGAGAAGACGGCCTATTCCGCCGATGCGGGGGCGTGACCAGCGGGCCGGTCGGGCACGGGGCGGGTTCCCGTGGCCGGATCTTCGGCCGCCCCGTCACGGTGGTAGGTGAGCTGCAAGAAGACGTCTTCCAGGTCCGATTGCTGGGTCGTGATATCGAGAATTTCGATATTCGCGCGCTGCAGCCGTTCGATAATCTCGCCCGCTGAAATGTCCTCGGGCGAGTAAGTGATAACAAGACAGCCGTCGGGCCGGCACTCCACCTTAAGCCCGCCAAGGTCCGGCGCGCGCGCGCCCTCGCCGCTCTCACCGCCAGGGCGGATCACCATCTGTTTCTGTTCGATACGGTGGAGCAGCGTCGTCTTTTCCTCGCACGCCGCCACTTCGCCATGATTGATGATGGCAATGCGATCGCACAGCTCCTCGGCTTCTTCAAGATAGTGCGTGGTCAGCACGATGGTGGTGCCGCGATTGTTCAGCTCACGGACATAATCCCAAAGCTGTTTCCTCAGCTCGATGTCAACGCCCGCCGTGGGCTCGTCCAACACCAGCACCGGCGGGTTATGCACCAGCGCCTTTGCCACCAGAAGCCGCCGCCGCATGCCGCCCGAAAGCGTGCGCGCATAGGCATCGGCCTTGTCGTCCAGCCCCAGGACGCGGAGGATTTCCATGGTGCGGCGCTCTTCCTTGGGAACGCCGTAAAGGCCCGCTTGCAGTTCCAGCGCCTCGCCCGGGGTGAAGAAGGGATCGATGTTCAGTTCCTGCGGCACGACGCCGATGGAGGCACGCGCCTGGCGCGGGTTCTTGTCGATATCAAAGCCCCAGATCGACGCGGTGCCGGAGGTCTTCACCACAAGGTCGGCGAGAATGTTGATGAAGGTGGACTTGCCCGCGCCGTTGGGACCCAGAAGCCCGAAGATCGAGCCCTGCGGCACGGCAAGGTCAATGCCCTTGAGCGCCTCGGCGGGCGGCTGGCCACGGCCGCCCCGGTAGACCTTGCGCAAGGCCTTGGCGTCAATGGCATTTCTTCCGGGTGTCGCGG
>JANQMQ010000729.1 GCA_028279995.1 Candidatus Phaeomarinibacter sp.
ACATGGTCTTGTCTGTTGGGGCGGTTCATGTTGGTGGCGTGGATTACGACATCACTGCCGAAGTGATCGCGCGTCTCGACAAACGGTTGCCGGCTTTGAAGGTTGAGCGTCCAAACTAACCTTTGCGCCTGTTAGGGCGCCTGCGCTGCGTTGTCAGTCCTCAATGGTAGCGCTCTCGTATCAAGGCGATAAACACGATGGCTGACGCACGCTTCTTCACACGCTCCGGTCCGTTCACCCTTGAACAGATTGCAGGAGAAATTGGTGCCACCCTGCAGGCCGGAGACCCCGGCAAGACGGTTGTTGATGTCGCGCCGCTTGAAGCCGCAACGGCTGATGAGGTCAGTTTCTTCGAGAACCCGCGCTACAAGGATGCACTTGCTGCCACCAAGGCGGGGGCAGTGATAATTGCACCTTCGGCCGTGGACCTTGCGCCAGAAGGCATGCCGCTGCTGGTAACCAATGCCCCATACCCAGGCTATGCCTCTGCCGCATTGATGTTTTACCCGCATGTATCCGCTGATGCGGCGGGCGCCATAAGTCCGGCGGCGCATGTCGATCCTACGGCGAAGATCGCCGCTGGCGTCGCTATTGGTGCAGGTGCAGTCATTGACGCTAATGTGGAGATTGGCGAGGGGTCGTCCGTCGGCGCCAACTCGGTGATCGGTCGCGGCGTGATGATCGGCCGCAATTGTGCTATCGCGGCGAATGTAACGCTGTCACATACCCTGATGGGTGATCGCGTGATCATTCACCCCGGTGCCCGCATCGGACAGGACGGTTTTGGTTTTGCCATGGGGCCGAACGGTCACCAGAAGATCCCGCAGCTTGGCCGTGTCGTCATTCAGGATGACGTAGATATTGGGTCCAATACCACCATTGACCGTGGGGCGGGTCCTGACACGGTCATTGGAGAGGGAAGCAAGATCGATAACCAAGTGCAGCTGGCGCATAACGTAAATGTGGGCCGTGGCTGCGTTATTGTTTCTCAGGTTGGCATTTCCGGTTCGGCCAAACTGGGCAATTTCGTTGTGGCCGGCGGGCAGGTGGGGATTGCCGGCCATCTGGAGATTGGCGATGGCGCCATGCTGGCGGCGCGGACGGGCGTGCCGAGCGACCTTGAAGGTGGCCAGCAATATGGCGGCACGCCTGCGCGGCCAATGTCGCAGTGGCGGCGTGAGCTTGCTGCTGTTGCTATACTGGCCAAGCGAAAAAAGAAGAAGAAAGCCTAGACAGGCGGAAGAAACACCAGATCACAGGCGATACTGCGAGAGACGATATGGCGGACGATACACAATCAACGACTGAAATGCAGACAGCAGACATCATGCGCGTGATGCAGCTTTTGCCGCATCGTTACCCGATGTTGCTGATCGACCGCATCATTGACATTGACGGCGACAAGTCGGCTGTGGGTATCAAGAATGTCACGATCAATGAACCGCACTTTCAGGGGCACTTTCCCGAAATGCCGGTCATGCCGGGTGTTCTGATTGTCGAAGCAATGGCGCAGACGGCCGGTGCCGTCGTCATGAACAATATGGGTGCCGTCGCAGATACCAAGACGGTTTACTTCATGACCATCGACGGCGCACGATTCCGCAAGCCGGTGGTGCCCGGTGATGTTCTCGAACTGCATGTCTCCATGATCCGGTCCCGGGGGCCGGTCTGGAAGTATTCCGGCAAGGCCATGGTCGATGGCGCGCTGGTTGCGGAGGCTGAGTTCAGTGCCATGATCGCCGACCGCGATGCAGCCCAGGGCACGCAGCCGCCCAAGATCTCCGGTGCGAAGGCCAAGTCCGGGGGAGACGCCTGATGGCTATCCACCCAACTGCGATTGTCGCAGATGGCGCCCGTCTGGGAAGCGATGTCGAAATCGGCCCATACAGCGTTGTGGGCAAGGACGTGGTGCTTGGGGATGGCGTCGTGCTTCATAGCCACGTCGTT
>JANQMQ010000732.1 GCA_028279995.1 Candidatus Phaeomarinibacter sp.
GGGTGGAGCAGCCCGGTAGCTCGTCAGGCTCATAACCTGAAGGTCGCAGGTTCAAATCCTGCCCCCGCAACCAAATTCAAAAGCCCGCCTGGCAATTGCCGGCGGGCTTTTTCTATCTGGGCATTGGTGTTGCGGGCGTGTCAGCGGTCCGCGGCGCCTACCTTGCCCTGTTGCCGGCCTCCATATGGGCCTTGAGGGCTTCGTTGACGCGTCTGTAGCCTTCCGCAAGAACGTCGGGCGGCAGGTCCGCGAAACCGATGAAGAGGCCTTCGAAATCCTCATCGTGACGGACCAGCGTTCCGCCGTTGGGCAAGTCTTCCAGATCAAAGCGATGCTCTCCTTTGAAAATGCCTGAGATGCCCCCACCCCAGTAGATTGCTGTGTCCTGCTCGAGGCGGGTGATGTGGACATGCGGGACGTCGACGATCTTGCCGTCGGGACGGTGGACACGCACCTCCAGAGGGGCGTCCAGCTTCACCTCGCCAACGATGCGCACGTGGTAGGGATTCCATGTGGGGTAATTCTCGAAATCTGTAAGGACCGCAAAGACCTCGGGGCGTGGGGCGTCAACTTCGATTGCCGTACGAACGGGAATTGCCGTGGTGCAAGCGCACAGGGTGAGTGCGGCTATGCCTGAGGCCAGAATGGAATACTTCATGACGAACTCCATGGGAGATTGATGATGTTTCCCATATGGCCCGGCCGCCACGCTGTTTATTGAAGTATTACGCCAAGTTTCATGTCGTCGTAGCGATGCTCTGTATACGTATGTATTGACCCGGTGTGATGTTTGCAGCGGTGAGGAAGTCACGTTGGAAATGAGCCTGATCGGCATATCCGCAGCAATATCCAATCTCTGCCAGTGAGGGAGATGGGTCTGAGAGCATCTTTGAGGCGTGGTTCATGCGCACCTGCCGCACCACTGTTGAGTAACTGTTGCCTTCGCGTTTCAGCTCGCGTTGCAAGGTGCGGGTTGATGTTCCAAGTGAGCGGGCAGCTTCGTCTATGCGCCATGCCTTCGCAATATCTTGAGAAAGCAGGTGCATCAGTCGGCGGCTGATTGCATCCTGGCGGGACAGATCGGTGTCGGTCGAAACATCGGTCTCCTCCTGAGGGTCCCAGGTGATGGCAAATGTCTCGGCGGATAGGATGGGCTGATCATTCGCCTTTTCCAGGGTGGTGGGCGTTAGCTTCCGGCCATCCACATGGAGAGCAGGTTTGCTCACGCCCGTAAGCGTGACAAGTCCGAACAAGACGCCGGCTATCAGGTAGTTCTCGCCTCCTGTTGGAAGTGTCGATTTGCCTGTGCGTGTGCAGGACCAGCGTCCTGGTGTGGTGATATCGATCGCGGTGCGGTGGCTTGTATGATTGTATCGCTCAAGACGCATCCACTTTGCCGCGATGACATCGGGGTCGAGGGTGGTGGTGAGTGCTGTGAATACCGGCGTCGGATCAGTGTCGCGCAGATGCTGGCCGACCTTTAACAGGATGCCGGGTCCGTGTGTTTCCAGGACATTCTGAATGATCCGCCGTTTGGGTGTATCCGGCTGAACGGCTTGCGCCATGGGATGGATAGAGCGAATTCCTGCCACCCCTTCAGGCGCGTAGCGATGAATGACCTTGATCAGAAGCTCGATCAGACCTGAATTGGTAAAGTTCTCCACGACCCTGTCCTCTTGTGGTTTCGGCCGGGTTGGGATGATTGTCAGGCGCAGGAATGCACGATCTGGGTTTTTCTGATTGAATAATCGCGCCATTTCGATGCGCTGCCAAGTGGTGTTGTCGTGCCGGGCTGTTTGTCGTGGCTCATCGCTCATGGATGAAGGCGTAGCTGTGCCGGTGCTGCCGAGATCACACTCCTTTGCTTTGGTTTGCACACATGCTCTTGCCTTCTAGGCACTTGCTGCTTGTTCTGTGCCGCAATAGCCGATAGGTCCTTAGCTCGAAATTCTGACAGGGACGATCAATGCAGTTTGACGATGTCATCATGGGCCGTCGGAGTATCCGCGGTTACAAACCCGATCCAGTGCCGAAGGCTTTGATTGAGGAAATCCTCGCCCTCGCGATGCGCGCGCCATCATCTATGAACACGCAGCCCTGGAACTTCTATGTTCTTTCCGGTGAACCGCTGGACCGGATTCGCGCCGGCAATACCGAGCGAAATCTGGCGGGCATTCCGCATTCGCGCGAGTTCCGCATTGGCCAGCCTTTTGAAGGCAAGCATCGCGACAGGCAGGTTGGTGTCGCCAAGCAATTGTTCTCGGCGATGGGAATCGCCCGTGAGGACAAGGAGGGGCGCCAGGACTGGGTGCTGCGGGGCTTCCGGCAGTTCGATGCGCCGGTATGTGTGATCGTAACCTATGACCGCAATCTGGCAGACAGCGACGACACGCCGTTTGATTGCGGGGCCGTAACAACCGCTTTGGTGAATGCCGCCTGGTCGCGGGGGCTTGGCGCGGTCATCAACAGCCAGGGCATCATGCAATCGCCGGTGGTGCGTGAACATGCGGGCATCGCTGATGATCAGGTCATCATGAAAGCTGTTGCGCTCGGCTGGCCGGACGATAGTTTTCCTGCCAACGCTGTTGTCTCTGAACGTAAGAGTGTCGACGAAGCTACTGTGTTCCTGGGTTTCGATGACTAACTTCTGAAGCTGTTGGATGAACTGGGCGTCGTGTCCGGGCCTGACCCACTAGCGGCGCGCCGCCGGCGCCACGACCAGAAGTCCAAATGCCAGCCAGGCCAGCATGAAGGTCGCCGTGACCACGAGCATGGTTGGTGCACCAAACTGCATGATCAGCGGCATGGCGCTT
>JANQMQ010000434.1 GCA_028279995.1 Candidatus Phaeomarinibacter sp.
ACACCGATCCTGACGGCCTCCTCTCCCGAAGGCGCCCGTGACTTTCTGGTGCCAAGCCGCATGCATCCCGGCCAGTTCTATGCGCTGCCGCAGGCCCCACAGCAGTTCAAGCAGCTGATCATGGTGGCGGGCTTCGACAAGTACTTCCAGATCGCGCCTTGCTTTCGAGATGAGGATGCCCGCGCCGACCGCTCTCCCGGCGAGTTCTACCAGCTCGATATTGAGATGAGTTTCGTGGAACAGGAAGACATCTTCCGGGCCGTTGAGCCGATCCTGCGGGACGTCTTCATCGAATTCGGCAACGGCAAGTCGGTGACTGAAGAATTCCCGCGTATTCCGTATGCGGAGTCGATGCGCAAATACGGTTCGGACAAGCCGGATCTGCGCAACCCGATCGAGATGTCAGACGCCACGGAAACATTCCGTGATTCAGGCTTCAAGGTCTTTGCCGGTCAGATTGCGGCAGACGACAAGGTCCGCGTCTGGGCGATCCCTGCACCGGGGGGCGGCAGCCGCGCATTCTGTGACCGGATGAACTCCTGGGCTCAGAAAGAGGGGCAACCCGGCCTTGGCTACATCTTCTTCCGTGAAGAAGAGGGCAGCATTGTGGGCGCGGGACCTTTGGCAAAGAACATCGGCGCGGAGCGGACAGAGGCTTTGCGCGCGGAGCTTGGCCTCAATGCAGGGGACGCCGTGTTCTTCACCTGTGGCATCCCAGCCAAGTTTGTTGATTTCGCCGGCCAGGCCCGTCAGCAGATTGGCCGCGAGCTTGATCTGATTGACGATAACAAGTTCGAGTTCTGCTGGATCGTTGACTTCCCCATGTACGAGTTCGACGAGACAGAGCAGCGCATCGACTTCTCGCACAACCCGTTCTCGATGCCGCAAGGCGGTCTTGAAGCACTTGAGACCGAGGACCCGCTGGAGATCAACGGCTATCAGTACGACATCGTCTGCAATGGCATTGAACTGTCCTCAGGCGCCATTCGTAACCACCGGCCGGAAATCATGATGAAAGCCTTTGAGATTGCAGGCTACGGGCCCGAAGTCGTGGAAGAGAAGTTCGGCGGGATGCTTAATGCATTCCGCTACGGCGCGCCGCCGCACGGCGGCATTGCACCGGGCATCGACCGTATTGTCATGCTTCTGGCCGGCGAGGAAAATCTGCGGGAGGTGACCATGTTCCCGATGAACCAGCAGGCGCAGGACCTGATGATGGGAGCGCCTGCCGAAGCCAGCGCTCACCAGATGCGCGAACTGCATATTCGGTCTACAGCGCCAAAGGAATAGTCTTCAACGTCAGACTCCGGATAGAGAAAAGGGCTCCTCGAACTGAGGAGCCCTTTAGTCGTCTTGGGGTAACTTTGTTTATGCGATGAACCGCGCTTGGGGGGCTTGGTCGACCGCGCCTTCTTAAGATGGGCTATTTCTCCCGGTGTCGGCCTGAAACGCTGGGGGGCGAAAGGGCCGGATCGCCGGGAGTTCGTGAGGCGGATGGCGCAGATATGCTGGGCCGACCGCCAATTTCATCAGTTAGGGAGGATACTTCCGACTGGTTCGCGAGATAGCCGGTGTCGCTGTGACCGGGGGCATGGTCTGGCCATGTCGATCGGCTGATGGGTATTTGAGGCGCCTCGGCCTGAGTGGGCCTGGATACAAGATATGAGTCCGCCATGGACGTCAGGGAACTGGACAGCGCTTCCTTCGCGTCCATTGAACCAGATGAAGCGAACGCCTCCTGAAATGCGTCCATGGGAATGCCGTGCTTGAGGCCCACTGAAATGGCGAGCGTCAGCGCATCGGCCTCGCCACTATTTGCTTCCCGCGTGGCAATGGCTTCATCCACTTCGACACTTCGGACATAGATGTTTGTGTCGAGATCAACATGTCCGGCATGCGATGTGATATCCGCTTGTCCATCAAGCAGATCATCATAGTCCATTGGTTCGCTGAGCGATGAGCCAGCACGATTCAGCCGGATTGACGGAAGTCCCAATTCGTCTGCATACCGATAGAGTTTCTCGATGCTCTCAATCGTACTGTCGGTGGGAAGTTCAAGGTCCAGCGTCAGCCTGTCTGTCAAGAATGGCTGGACGGCTCGTGCCATCAACATGCGGTCCATCATGTTGATCCGGCGGGTGCCGATTTCTCCCAACGGTTCGTCGCAGTCGAAGACAGGGAGGTGTTCATGGGGTAGATCTCGCGACCCTTCAAGCGTGAGCGCGCCACAGCAGAAATAGTTTGCGTGCTCTATGTCCCAGTCTGAGAAGCCCAAGCGCGTCAGCAGGTCGTCGCCGCCATCAGCCATACCGTCCCAACCCAGGATGTAGGGCGTGAAGACGGCACGAATATTTGCCGCTGTTGCAAGGGCAGTTTCGGCGATCTCAATGTCTTCATCCGAAATGCCACGTTCCCTTAGCAGGTCGTGATTGACGCCAGGAGCACCCGCCAGTGAGCCGGTCCCGATCACATGGTCCAGAATGCGGTCAATGGAGGCATCATCATGGTGCAGTGCTCTAAGTGCTGCTGGAACCGCTGGTGATACGACTTTGTAAATTGCCTTCGGGTCCAATTCCGGCGTCAGATGACGGTATTTGACCAGCGTGTGTACAGGAGAGAGCCCCTGTGACTCTGCTGCCAGCATATCGGCCATGTCTGCGTCGTCGGACATGCGCGTCAAAGCAAGGTTGCGAAGACCTGCGTCTTTCATGTCTGTAGCAGCTCGGTCCAGCACCTTCTTGGCTGCATGGAGTACCCCCGCGTGGTCAGCACTGTGCGGATAGAGGGGTTCCGGTGAGCGTTGGGAACCGTCGAGTGTGTCCGGCTGTCCCAACAGCAGACGCTGGGCTGCGCCGATGAATCTGGCAACGCTGTCACAGCTGTCGGAGAAGGCTGGACAGTTTCCAAGTCGGCTGGCCAATTGTGCACTGGTCGCAAGGGCAGATGCCGATAACAGGGCGCAAACTGTTGCCGCAAGTGCACGACCCTCTTCGGACGCGTACCCGGCACCGCAACTCATGACATACGCCGCCAAGTCGGTCGGGCAAATGGCAATCGGCCGTCCCTTACCCCCGGAGCCGGCGTCAGTATGGGCAATATCCAGTGCAATCGTCAGCAAGCGGACTGCATGTACCAACTCGTCAATATCCAAGTTGGGCGTCTTGGCGTCTCGTCCCTGCTTCAAAGCAAATCCGAGCAGGCTGACAGCACCGGTGGGGGTAAATCCGTCCGCGGCAGGTTCGCCTACATCGTCAACGGGTGACCGCGTTGCTGTTGTAAGGCGGCTTTTATCTGCATGTTCGTCAAATAAGAGCTCTGGCGCCTCGCCTCTGAAGCTGGCAAGAGCCAGGTCTTCAAGTCCTTCTTCTCCGCAGGCAGCCGTCTTATGCACGGTGTAGGGGGGCGGGGTGTCGACCATGTCCCAGATGTCCGAGTCAGCGTCGAGGTGCGTGTCCGCGTCAGGCCAGCTTTCGTCTCCCGCCACGAAAGCATCTATCAACTGACGGGCCGCCGATGCGGGTAGTCCTCGCATCTCCGCATCCGCAAGGGCGGCACGCAGGTCGACATTTTCGACCGGGTCTGCCCCGCCATCAGCGATGGCCGATTTTATCTTCTTCGTGATGTCGGCAAGAGAGCTTCGGCCCATTGCAAGGGCGGCAGCGTCCTGGTTCCGGCGCGCATGGTCCGCGACGCGGGAGAGAAAACCGCCGCTTGAGAGTATCGACGGTGCAGGTCGAGCTGTTGGATCGTCTGCCTCTGCCCGATCGTCGATGCCATAGGCCCACGCCATACCAAGCTTCTGCCAAGTCTGAGCGGAAAATGTGACGCGCCGGGTACAAATCAAGGCCCGCAGTTCATCCCGAAACGTCACGGCATCGCCGGTTGTCTCGAAGTAACCTGCGTCCAGTCCACTGCGGGCGAGACTGCCCGTCACCCGATCAATGGCGCTGCGGACATCGGTTTCAGAGTG
>JANQMQ010000019.1 GCA_028279995.1 Candidatus Phaeomarinibacter sp.
GACTTTGTTCAGCCTGAACAAATCCGCTACAACGCTCTTCTGCGCAGTTGAAAACACCACTGCGACCAAGGGCAAAGGCTAATCCCACCCTTGGTTAAGTCGCGGCAAGGCCCTTTGCCTGCTTGCATCTTACGGTAGGCAGGGCGAAATTGCCCGTCAATCAAACGAAAGCGAAGCTCGCGTGGAGTTGAACGTGATTCTTGAAATAATCCGTTGGCATGGCAGCAAAAAGGCAAAACGCGCTGGGATACGGCGATCTGCGGCCTTTCTCGCTATTGGTTTTCTGGCAGCCTGTTCATCAGGCAGTGGTGACGGCGGACTGTCCACGGCACAGTTCAAGGGCAGCGCTCAGAACGAGGCCGGCATCCAACTGATCGACGGGCCGGATACGTCATCATTTGTCGGGGCTGTCGTGGCTGATGAGCCGCGTGCTGCTCTTGCGGCGCGGACCATACTGGAAAACGGTGGCACAGCGGTTGATGCGATCACAGCACTCTATTTCAACCTATCCGTCACGATGCCTCATGCGGCAGGCTTGGGCGGCGGCGGGCTATGCCTCGTCCATGACCCGGAAGCCCGCGAAGTCACCAGCTACAATTTCCTCGCGCGCCGCTCGCGTGCAGGCGGCCCCGTCGCCGTGCCGGGCAATGTGCGCGGGTTTGCGCTCATGCAGGCCGTACACGGCGTGGCGCCCTGGTCCACCCTGATCGCACCTGCAGAAGTGCTGGCGGCAAAAGGCCACGAAATCTCAACGGCACTGGCCCGCGATATTGGTCCGCTCGCGCCTGCAATCCGCCAACTCCCTCAACTGGCGAGCATCTATCTTGGGCCGAACGGTCGTCCTCTTCGGCAGGGTGATCTGCTGGTGCAAAAAGGGTTGGCTGCTGCACTGGGACAAGCAAGAGCAAATGGACCTAGTGGGATTTACAGCGGCGACATTGCTGCCGCCTATGCTCAGGAGGCAGCACGCCTCGGCAGCGCCATCACAGTGGATGAGATGCGTGCCTATCGTCCAAGTTCACTGCCTGCGCAGAAAATGACGATCGGTGATCAAACGCTGTCTCTACCTTCTGCGGACACAGGTGCTGGTACTTACATGGCGTCCATCTGGCCTGCCGCGGAAACATTGGACGGCGCTGAGCTGTTGCGGGCGGCTCAGGCAGAGCTTGCCCGGGCGGGCGCGGAAACCAATCTTCCGACATCTTACGGGTCAACCGGCTTTGTTGTGGCCACAGCAGGTGGCGACGCCGCAGCATGCGCCGTAACGATGAATGGGCCCTTTGGGACCGGTCGTCTGGTGCCGGGGACGGGCATCATTCCTGCCCGGGCCCCGGATGCGCCGGGCTTTGGCCTGGCCAGTGCATTCCTTGCACCAGCGCTGGTCACCAACGCGTTCAATGGCACGTTCCACTTCGCTGGCGCATCCGCCGGTGGACCACAAGCGCCTGCAGCTGTGCTGGATGCTGCCCATGCCATGGTGGGTCGGGACACTCCGATTGAAGACGTGCAGGCACGGTTTGTGAGCACTGCGGAAAGTCGCTTGAACATCGTGGCATGTCCTGGAGGTGCGCCACGTGATGGGGCCAACTGCACCTTCGGGGCGGACCCGAAGGGCTCCGGTCTTGGGGTCGTTGGCGTCCCACCGTCTCTGTAGCCGACATGACACTTTCCCGTCGCGGCGAGGTTGATCCATTCATCGTCATGGATGTGATGCAGGCTGCCAACCAGCGTGAAGCTGAAGGGCACCGGGTCATTCACATGGAAGTTGGGCAACCGGGTACGCCGGCGCCCAGTCTGGTGCGTGATGAAGCTGCCCATGCCTTGACCACTGACAAGCTGGGATATGCCGAAGCGCTGGGTCTGCCCGCACTGCGGACCCGCATCGCGCGGCACTATGGTGAGGCCTATGGTGCTGAGATATCGCCAGAGCAGGTTGTGGTGACGTCAGGAAGTTCCGGCGGCTTTCAACTCGCCTTTCTGGCTGCATTTGACGCGGGCGCTCGAATTGCGCTCGCGATGCCAGCCTATCCAGCCTACCGGAATATACTCAAGGCACTTGATCTGACGATGGTACCCATCCGTACAGGTGCTGCCGCCGGGTACCAGATGACGGCGCAGGCACTCGACCGGGCAGCCCGGGAAACAAAACTCGACGGGGTGTTGATCGCGAGTCCGGCAAACCCGACAGGAGCTATGATTTCGCCAGAGGAAATTGAGGCGATCAATGATGTTGCACGGCGGCATTCGCTGACGCTCATCAGCGATGAGATCTACCACCGTCTAACATATGGAACCGTGCCCGAGGCAACCGCGCTTGCCACAAATCGGGAGGCCATAGTCATCAACAGCTTTTCGAAGTACTACTCCATGACCGGTTGGCGGATCGGTTGGATGATTGTACCGGAACCGATGGTCCGGTCGATCGAACGGCTGGCGCAGAACCTGTTTATCTCGGTGCCGACACTCAGCCAGATTGCTGCGATCAAGGCTTTTAACGCAACAGCTGAACTCGAACGCAACTTTACCGTCTACATGGCAAACCGGGAGATCCTCATGGCTGGCCTGCCGGCCTCGGGGTTTCGCAGACTCGCCCCGTCAGATGGTGCGTTTTACATCTATGCGGATGTTTCCGATCTCACAGATGACTCCGAAGCCCTTTGCAAGCGTATTCTGGCTGAGGCCAACATCGCTGTTACGCCGGGTACAGACTTTGATCCGAAGCAAGGACGTTCGACCCTGCGCTTCTCATTCGCAGGACCAACCGATCACATGGCAGAAGCCATTGACCGCCTCAAGAAGCTCCAGCTCGTCCACGCCTGAAGCGTGCTGCCGGAACGCAACGTCCTAGCTGGACAAGCGCCGCTGCCACCACCCCCGCTTGGCCGGCGCTGCCGGTTTAGCCTTTGTATCTGCTTCCGGCTCGGGCTCAGATTCTGCTTCTGGTGCCGCAGAAACATCCGTCGTTGCATCAGCAGGTTGAGGGGCATCATCCGTCTCGTTGTCTGCTGAATGTTCGCTATTGGAGTCGGCAGCCGCGCCCTCGACAACGAGTGGTTCTGAATTTGCCGATGAATAAGCGACCAGAATAGGCACCTCATCGTCGGCGTCTGATTCAGATGCCTGGTCAACCTGGGTTTCAGCACGGGCACCGTCTGATGGTTGTGCCTCATTCACGGCATCCGCGCCTGCGTCATCGTGTTGCCCGTCGGATGTCGTCTCTATACCGGCGTCGTCACCGTTTGTGGTGCGGCGATGGCGACGTCCGCCACGGCGACCACGGCGACGGCGCTTGCGAGGCTTTCCATCATCATCTTCGCTAGTGCCTTCACCGTCGGCTTCCTCCGATGATGTTGCGTCTGCAACAGTATCCCCTTCAGCTTCATCAGCGTCGGGTGAGTTGTTTTCTGCGTTTTCGGAATCGGTCTCTGATTTGCGACCACGCCGACGTCTGCGTCTGCGCTTGGGCTTGTCGCCTGTGCCCTCTTCGGCATCTGCATCCCCGCCGGACGTCGCATCAGCTTCTTCCTCTATGCGCGCGGCGGCTTCAGCCTGCGCATCAAGAGCTGCGTCTTCTTCATCGTCGAAGGCGCTTTCCATGCTCAATGCGTCTGTGTCGTTTGAGATATCCGGCGTGCGGTCATCTGTCCGTTTGATGGAATAGTCCGGCGACACGAGCGATGCGTCCGCGATCATGTAAATCGACACACGACAGCGACGCTCAATTTCCCGCAGGGTGTTGCGTTTCTGGTTCAGGATGAACACAGCAATGTCCATCGGCACACTCACATCGAGCGCCTTGGCACGGCCCTTGAGAGCGTCCGCCTCTACAGCTCGAAGCACCTGTAGGGCTGCAGACTCCGTCGAGCGGATCATGCCTGTGCCCTGACAATGCGGACAGATAACAGTAGAGCCTTCCAGGACGCCGGATCGCATGCGCTGACGCGACATTTCGAGCAGGCCGAAAGATGAAATGCGACCGACCTGAATGCGGGCACGGTCCTGCTTGAGTGCGTCCTTGAGCTTGCGCTCGACCGCGCGATTGTTGCGCGGCTCGTCCATGTCGATGAAATCGATGACCACGAGACCGGCCATGTCACGCAGGCGCAGCTGGCGGGCAATTTCTTCGGCAGCTTCCAGGTTGGTGGAAACGGCGGTGGCCTCGATGTTGTGCTCCTTGGTGGATTTGCCCGAATTCACGTCGATGGAAACAAGCGCTTCCGTCGGGTTTATGACGATGTAACCGCCGGACTTGAGGGTCACGGTCGGCTCAAGCAGCGCGTCCAGTTCACCCTGCACTCCATGGCGCAAAAGCAGTGGTTCACGATCCTTGTACCGCTTCACGTTCTTCGCGTGGCTCGGCATGAGCATGCGCATGAAGGCCTTGGCATCCTTGTAGGCCTTGTCGCCATCCACGACGATTTCGTCGATGTCCTTGGAATACTGATCGCGGATCGACCGCTTGATCAGATCGCCTTCCTCATAGATGAGGCAGGGGGCGGAGGATTTGAGTGTGAGGTCGCGGATGTTTTCCCAAAGCCGCAGCAGATAGTCGAAGTCCCGCTTGATCTCGACTTTTGTGCGGTTGGCCCCTGCCGTTCGGACGATGAGCCCCATACCGGTGGCAACGTCCATTTCGTTCATCGCTTCCTTGAGGCGACGGCGGTCAGATGTGTTGGTGATCTTGCGGGAGATGCCGCCGCCGCGAGCCGTATTGGGCATCAGGACGCAGTAACGCCCGGCAAGCGAAAGATATGTCGTAAGTGCTGCGCCCTTGTTGCCGCGCTCTTCCTTCACGACCTGCACAA
>JANQMQ010000023.1 GCA_028279995.1 Candidatus Phaeomarinibacter sp.
CAACCCCCAGCGCTGTTTCAACATCCCCCAGAGTCGCCATGCCGGTGGACAGGATCATCGGCAACCCGCTGCGGGCCGCCTCCAGCACCAGTGGTGCATTGGTGAGTTCCCCGGAGGGAATCTTGATCCGCCTGATGCCCATCTCGCCGACCAGAAACTTCAGGCTCTCGCCGTCAAAGGCCGTGGACAGAAACTCGATGCCGGCGGTCTCGCAAGCCCGCGCCAGCTCATGATGATGTGCTGCAGGCAGTTCCAGCGCCCGCAGCATGTCCAGCTGTGTCTGCTCGCTGCCGGTCTCGCGTGCCTGATAGGCCGCCTTGGGCGCACGCGCCGCCGCCAGAGCCTCTGCCTTGAAGGTCTGAAACTTGACGATGTCCGCCCCGGCATTCGCCGCGGCGTCAACCAGATCCAACGCCGTATCGAGCGAGCCGTTGTGATTAACCCCCGCTTCCGCAATCACCGTGACATGGTCCGTCATCCCACCACCTCCAGGGAGGTCGTCCCGACGGCCATGTCATCAACGCTGCGCTCAGCGCCCTTGAAATGCATGTGCTTGATCAGCAGGCCATCGAGCGGCACCGCCTTGAGCGCCTGGACCATCTGACGGCAGGTGTTCTCGGCACCATAGGGCGTATCACACCGCGCCGCGATGGCCTGCGCCGTGGGTGACAGCGCCTGCGTCAGCGCACCGGCAATGGCATTGGGCGTTTCCGCACAGTCAATCACGCTGGGCGCCCGCAGACGTCCGTCCTGGCGCGGCCCGATATTGACCGTCGGCGTGCCCAGCGCCGGCGCTTCAATGATCCCGCTGGACGAATTCCCAACCACCGCAGACGCCGCCTTGACCAAAGACAGATAGCGACCGTGCCCCAGAGACGGCACCACAACAGCCGCAGGATGCGTGCGGGCAATCCGCTGCATCCCGTCGGCAACCGCACTGCTGCCCGGGTCCGCATTGACACCGGTGATGACCACCTGCATGTCCTCGAACAGTGACAGCGCCTCACCCAGCGCCAGCACCGGCGCGACCCCGTGGTCATCCGCCAGTGTCACCGGGTGATAGGTCACGGCCAGAACGTCTTTGTCCGGATCAAGGTCAAGCTCGATGGCAATCGGCGCCCAGTCCTGAACCAGCTGCGTTCGGATGGTTTCTACCGCAAGCGACCCCACCGCAAAGACCCGCGCCGGATCCTCACCCATGGAGATGATCCGGTCTGCATAAGCCTGCGCCGCCGGGAAATGCAGATGAGCCATCTTCGTTACCGCGTGGCGAACCTGCTCGTCGATCTGCCCTTCGCTCGCCTCACCCCCATGAACATGCACAAGCGGCACGCGAGCCATCAGGGCAGCCGATGCCGCACCGAGAATTTCAAACCGGTCTCCAAGCACAATGGCCAGGTCCGGCACCAGCGCCGCGAATGCATCCGCGAAGCCTCCACACGCCGCTCCAAGCGCATGACCGGTGCCGCGCGCCGTATCATCTTCCAGCGGCATGGGAACGGTGGCGGCAATGTCAAACCCCGCCGCTTCGATTTCGCCAACGGTCCTGCCGTGTGTCTCGGAGAGGTGAGCGCCGCCGGCAATGACCGACAGGCGAACATGCGGATCATCGCGCAACGCCTCAGCCAGAGGCTGGAGAATGCCCCAGTCCGCCCGCGTGGTGGTCACCAGCGCAATATGGCGACCATCACCAATCATGCTTCAGCCCGCTGAAGTTTCGCACTGGACGGCAGGTTGATGAGTTGGTCTGCCAGCCGCTCGGTCACGGAAAGATCAGCTTTCGGACAATGCGCATACATCGGCAGGCGATGCAGCGGCTCCCAGACCGGCCGGGCCAGGATCCCGTCATCAATCAGCGCCGCGAGAACCGCATCCCGCTCCGCCAGGGTTTTCACCCCCAAGCGGATGGTATTGAGCCAGTAGTTGGAGCGCGCCCCCGGCGGCTGCCCCATGAAGTCCGCGCCAGGAACAGAGCAGAAGGTAGCTGCATAGCGCGCTGCCAAACGGCGCTTGCGCTTGATGAAGTCCGGCAACCGCTCGACCTGCGCCAGCAGCATCGCCGCATTGAGGCTCGGCATCCGGTAATTGAAACCGGCCTCGTCGTGGACATATTCCCATCTATGCGGCTGCTTCGCCGTCGAGCCCAGATGCCGTACCCGCTGCGCCAGTTCAGGGTCATTGGTCAGCACCGCCCCGCCACCGCCTGCCGTCGCAATCTTGTTACCGTTGAACGACAGCGCCGCAATGCGCGACAGCGACCCGCAGGGCTTGCCTTCATAGGATGAGCCAAGCGCTTCCGCCGCATCTTCCACCAGCGGCACATTCCATGCGTCGGCCACATCCTTCAGCGCATCCATCTCGGCGGGATGACCAAAGGCATGCATGACAATGATTGCCGCGACCCGTCGTCCGGACGCCTTGGCGCGGCACACGCCCGCCTCCATCACGCAGGCGTCGTCCATGTGTTTCTTCAACGCGCGCGGGTCGAGCCCCAGCGTCCATTCGTCCGCATCTGCAAAGTGCGGCACCGCACCCGTGTAAGACACGGCATTGGCTGTCGCGACGAATGAAAGAGAAGGAACAATAACCTCATCCCCTTCCCCGACACCCAAAGCCGCCAGGGCCAGATGCAGCGCAGCCGTGCCCGACGACGTGGCAAATACACTCGAGACGCCGCATGTCTCGCCAAGTGCTGCTTCCAGACGGTCCACGAAGGGTCCCACCGTGGACACCCAGCCGGACGTCACGCACTCGTTGACATACTGCGCCTCCAGGTCACCGATCTCCGGTTCGTGCAGCGGATATGGCCCATCGCCATTGCCAAGAACAGACCGAACCGCGGTAACGACCCTAAACGGCAAGGCGTCATGTGCGGGATCACGGTCGATCACCGCATCGTCCATATTCTGCTCTTCAACAAAGGCAGCGCTCATGCCATTTGCTCCAAACCCGGGGCCCTAGACTGTGTGAGGCACGCCCTCGCGCACCTCGTAGTTGCCGTAATAGCCATTGATGTCTTCGACGCGGCCGAACAGCCCATCCTGCACCGCACTGATAAGCTGCGGCACGAATTCAGCCACGGAATGCTGTGCCTCAAATCCAAGCTGCGTCCTGATCTTTGAGAAGGAGACGCGGTAGTTGCGGGCGTCAAACCCCTTCTCGACGAACTTCACCGGCGCATCCACATGCCGCGCGAACTCTTCCACCAGCATGGCCTTGGTGTAGTTGTTGGCGTCAGACCCCACATTGAATACTTCGCCGGCAACCGTCTTTGCAGGTGCCTCGATCACCTTGATGATGGCCGCCGAGATATCGCGCACGTGGGCGTAAGGCCGCCACGTATCCTTGTCGTAGACGTCCAGTGGCGTCTTCATCGCCATCGCGCGGCCGAATTCGTTGACCGTCAGGTCAAAGCGCATCCGCGGGCTCATGCCGAACGCTGTCGCAATACGCAGCAGCGTCGGGCACACCTGCCGGTCCTGCAGCCGCGAGAGAACAAACCGCTCAAAGCCGACCTTGGTTTCAGCATAAAGCGACAGCGGATTGAGCTCCGACGTCTCATCCGCCAGAGAGTCATCTTCGCGCAGGCCATAGTTGGAGCAGGTGGACGTGAACACGAACCGGTCAATGCCATGACCGTCCAACGCCTCATAAAGCGCCTGGCTGCCATCAAGATTCACAGACCGGGTCAGGTCGGGGTACTTCTTGGAAATGGGATCGCCGACCAGCGACGCCAGCAGCACCACATGGTCCACGCCCTCAAGCGCGCGGGCCACCACGTCACCGTCACGCAAGTCTCCACGCACCAGCCGATAGCCCGGCTCGTCATAGACACCTTCAACAGAGAAGGCGTGGTCATACAGAAAGTCATCGAGAACCGTCACGCCATAGCCGCGCGCCAGCAATGTGCGTGTCAGGACCGAGCCCACATAGCCTGCCCCGCCGACGACACAGACCCGCGCCGGGCCACCGCTCTTGCCGGTAGGAATAGCAGTCTTGGCAGCTGCTTCCGGCAGCTTCGCGTCCTGAAGGGTCATGGCTCTCACGCATCAAGTTGGGCTGGCGATGCATGCAAACGCGCATCACCGGCAGCCTGTCATTTACCTGTGCGTAAGACTTTGCCGTGGAATGGTTAATGAAGACTCAACAGGGCCGTCACGGCGGCGTCACGGAACCGTCGAAAAATCCAAGCAATCCAGGGCTTTAGAGCGCTCCCTGCATCGTAATTCAGGCGTGTTTGCCTGCATCCCAGCCATGCTTCGCCATGTGTTCCCTGGCATGAGCAGAAGGTTCGTCTTCAAGCGGCGTGGCAAAGGTGTCATTCCAGCGGTTCAGGAACCCGAAAAACGAGATGACCGCCACGAGATCAACGATCTGCTCCTCGGTGAAATGCTTCTTGAGCGAGACCATGTCGTCCGGCGTCACCGAATTCGGAACCTGCCCTGCAGACTGCGCCACGCGCATTGCCGTGCGTTCAGCCTCGGAAAACAGATCAGACGTTTCATAGGCCCAGATAGCATCCAGCTTGTCAGCGCCAATACCCGCATTCGCAGCCTGGTGATACGTATGGGTCTGGCAATACACACATCCTGATGCCCGGCTGGCCAGAAAAGCCACCATGCGCTTGATCTCGTCCGGCAGGGAGGACGGGCCCTGCACAT
>JANQMQ010000027.1 GCA_028279995.1 Candidatus Phaeomarinibacter sp.
CGGGCTGATAGACGCCGTCATGGACAGCCGCCCGGGCGACCCGGCGGACGAAGCGAAGGCGGCTTAGCGCCGTTTTGCTGCCCTTTTTTGGCCTCGGCCGGCCGTTACCTTTTTGTTCAACACCTTGACTAAGGTAAATGCGGGTCCACCTTGGTCTTAACCGGGTGTTGATTGCCCTTCGGCTATCGTGGTCGAATGAAAAAGACGGGATTCGCCCGAATCTTCCTGCCTGTTGCCTCCTGTTCATTTTGGCTGGCGTAGCGTTTGCAGGTCCAAGGGGACATCAGGAAGACTGATTTGGGCACAACCAACGCATGGCGCGGAGAATTTCGCCGCCACGCCGATTTCGAGGAACCCTTTTGGGGAAGTTTTTATGAGCAAAGTCAGCGGCGGCAGCGGCGATTCAAAAAACACTCTCTACTGCTCTTTCTGCGGCAAGAGCCAGCATGAGGTTCGCAAGCTGATTGCCGGGCCAACCGTCTTCATCTGCGACGAGTGTGTTGAGCTCTGCATGGACATCATCCGCGAGGAGAACAAATCCTCGCTGGTCAAATCCCGCGACGGCGTTCCGACACCGCTCGACATCAACGAAGTACTCGACGAATACGTCATCGGTCAGGCCCACGCCAAACGCGTGTTGGCAGTGGCGGTGCACAACCACTACAAGCGCCTTGGCCACACCTCCAAGAATTCGGAAGTGGAACTGGCCAAGTCCAATATTCTTCTCATCGGCCCGACCGGCTGCGGCAAGACGCTGCTCGCTCAGACCCTTGCCCGCATCCTCGATGTGCCCTTCACCATGGCAGACGCCACCACGTTGACCGAAGCGGGGTATGTGGGTGAAGACGTTGAGAACATCATTCTCAAGCTGCTGCAGTCCGCTGACTACAATGTGGAACGCGCTCAGCGCGGCATTGTCTATATCGACGAAGTGGACAAGATTTCCCGCAAGTCTGACAACCCGTCGATCACCCGCGATGTATCGGGCGAAGGTGTGCAGCAGGCCTTGCTGAAGATCATGGAAGGTACGGTCGCCAGCGTGCCGCCCCAGGGTGGCCGCAAACATCCGCAGCAGGAGTTCCTGCAGGTGGATACGACCAACATCCTGTTCATCTGCGGTGGTGCGTTTGCCGGTCTTGAAAAGATCATCGGCAGCCGCGGCAAATCCACATCAATCGGCTTCTCGGCACAGGTGGAAGCGGAAGACGACCGCAAGACGGGCGAGCTTCTGAAGGCTATTGAGCCGGAAGATTTGCTCAAGTTCGGTCTTATCCCGGAGTTTGTCGGTCGTGTACCGGTTCTGGCCACGCTCGAGGATCTGGACGATGAAGCGCTCATCAAGATCCTGACCGAGCCCAAGAACGCGCTTGTGAAGCAGTATCAGCGTCTCTTCGAGATGGAAGACACGGCGCTCACTTTCACCGAAGAAGCACTGAAGGCCATCGCCAAGAAGGCAATCGAGCGCAAGACCGGCGCCCGTGGCCTGCGGTCGATCCTCGAATCCATCCTGCTCGAAACCATGTTCGAGTTGCCGGGTCTTGATGGCGTGGAAGAAGTGGTGATTTCCGGTGACGTGGTCGAAGGCCGCGCCCAGCCGCTCTACATCTACGCAGAGCGTAAGGCTGAAGAAGCCGACGCCAGCGCTTGAAGCTTGCCGTGGGCGCCTGACGGGCCGCATGTTGCAATCAACATCTGGCCTTGAAGCCCGGCGCCCGCGCACCAAATATTGTGGTGAAGCGCGGTGCGTCCTGCACGGCCGCTGCTCCCCAAAACGGTTGAAATCTGGGCTTTTGGCATCGGCGCCTCTCATGCCGCATGTCTGCATAAAGCCCGCAAGGACGCCTAAGCTAGGGTCCTGCAGACAAAAGGTGACTTTGTATGACTGAGAGCACCGAAACACCCAAAGCCAGGGGTTCGACGGGTCTGGTGACCCCACGGCCGGAGGGCCTTCCGGTCCTGCCGCTGCGCGACATTGTGGTGTTCCCCCACATGGTGGTGCCGCTTTTCGTGGGCCGTCCCAAATCCGTCCGCGCTCTTGAAGACGTGATGGCGGAAGACAAGCAGATTTTGCTGCTCACCCAGAAAGACGCATCAGACGATGATCCGTCTACGGATGATATGTACGAGATCGGCGCGGTCGCGACTGTGCTTCAGCTGCTCAAGCTGCCGGACGGGACCGTAAAGGTACTGGTCGAGGGCGTGCGCCGCGCCAAGGTGAGCGAATGGGTGCCGAATGACAATTTCTTCCAGGCGAAAATGGAAGTCCTAGAAGATGATGAGAGCGGTGAAGCCGAGATTTCAGCTCTCAAGCGCTCCGTTACCGGACACTTCGAAGAATATGTGAAGCTGAACAAGAAGGTGCCGCCGGAAGTGGTGGTGTCGGTTGGTCAGATTGCCGACCCGTCCAAGCTCGCTGACACTGTGTCTTCCCACCTCAACATCCGCATTTCCGAAAAGCAGGAACTGCTGGAACTGGTCTCTGTGCGCGAACGCCTGGAGCACATCTATGGCTTCATGGAAGGTGAGATCAGCGTCCTTCAGGTTGAGAAGGAAATTCGCAAGCGCGTCAAAACCCAGATGGAGAAGACGCAGCGCGAGTACTATCTCAACGAGCAGATGAAGGCGATCCAGAAGGAACTGGGCGAAGGCGAAGACGGCAAGGACGACATTGCCGAACTCGAAGAGCGCATCGAGAAAACCAAGTTCTCGAAGGAAGCCAAGGAAAAGGCCAATGCCGAGCTGAAGAAGCTCAAGCAGATGAGCCCGATGTCAGCCGAGTCCACGGTGGTGCGTAACTACCTCGACTGGATGCTGTCCATCCCCTGGGGCAAGAAGGGCCGCGTCAAGAAGGACCTGAATGCCGCCGAGAAGATCCTCAACGACGATCACTATGGTCTTGAGAAGGTCAAGGAACGCATCCTTGAGTATCTCGCTGTCCAGCAGCGTGCGAACAAGCTGCGCGGACCGATCCTGTGCCTCGTTGGCCCTCCCGGTGTCGGCAAGACGTCGCTTGGCAAGTCGATCGCCAAGGCAACGGGTCGTGACTTCGTGCGCATGTCGCTGGGCGGCGTGCGGGATGAAGCCGAAATCCGCGGTCACCGCCGGACATATATTGGTTCCATGCCGGGCAAGATCATCCAGTCGATGAAGAAGGCGAAGAACGTCAACCCGCTCTTCCTTCTGGACGAGATCGACAAGATGGGCCAGGACTTCCGCGGTGATCCCGCGTCGGCCCTCCTTGAAGTGCTCGATCCGGAACAGAACTCATCCTTCGCAGACCACTACATGGAAGTGGACTACGACCTGTCGAATGTGATGTTCGTGACAACGGCCAACACCCTCAACATGCCGCAGCCGCTGATGGACCGGATGGAGATCATCCGCATCGCCGGTTACACGGAAGATGAGAAGGTGGAAATTGCCCGCCGTCACCTGATCGATCGCCAGGTCAAGTCTCACGGTCTCAAGAAGGGCGAGTGGGAAATCAATGACGACGGTCTTCGGACCTTGATCCGCCGCTACACCCGCGAAGCGGGTGTGCGTAATCTTGAGCGTGAACTCGCGGGCTTGGCTCGCAAGGCGGTCAAGACGATCCTCACCAGCGATGTTGAGAAGGTGGTCATCACCGACGACAACATCGAGGAATATGCCGGCGTGCCGAAGTTCCGCTTCGGAGTGGGCGAGGAAGAGGACCAGGTTGGTGCGGTCACCGGTCTGGCCTGGACGGAAGTTGGCGGTGAGTTGCTGACCATTGAAGGCGTCATGGTGCCGGGCAACGGCAAGATGACGACGACAGGCAAGCTCGGTGATGTGATGAAGGAATCCATCGGTGCGGCGTCTTCCTATGTGAAGTCGCGCTCTGTGGAACTCGGCATCCGCCCGACATTCTTCCAGCGCAAGGACATACACGTCCACGTGCCGGAAGGGGCAACGCCAAAGGATGGCCCGTCAGCCGGCATTGGCATGGCGACAACCATCATCTCGCTGATGACGGGCATTCCGGTCCGCAAGGATATCGCGATGACAGGCGAAGTCACGTTGCGTGGTCGCGTGCTGCCCATCGGTGGATTGAAGGAAAAGTTGCTGGCAGCCCTTCGTGGCGGCATCAAGAAGGTGCTGATACCCGAGGAGAACGCAAAGGACTTGCCGGAGATTCCCGATAACGTGAAGAACGAGATCGAGATCGTTCCGGTGTCCAGCATGGACGAAGTCGTGAAGCACGCTCTCGTTGAGCCGGTGACACCGCTGGACCCGGAAACAACAGAGCTTGAAGAGCAGGCGCTGGCCAATCTGGCTCAGGGCGCAGGCGCAACCGGTGAGGGTGCAATCCGCGCCCACTAGAAGAATCGGCTGCGTGTCAGCCGATTCGAAAACCATTAGAGCGGCGGGGTTTTGGGCCTCGCCGCTCTTTTATTTGTAGTCATCCGGCACGCACCGAAAGGTGCTTTTCTATCAATGGGTTAGCCGCTCAGGCGTCTATCAAATCCAAAAACCTTTTAAAAACATGAGGTTAATGGGATTCGCGACGGTTTTGACACCCTGTCGCATGGTGCGCCGCACCATATTTTTTGCCGGATTTCTGCGGAAAAAGCCTTGGTAGGCACTTTGGCGCGGGTCTAACCTCAAAGTCTGAACCGCACCACATTCATTAGAGATGGGGCATCCAAAGTGAATAAGAACGATCTGATTGCAGAAGTGGCCGAGCAGACCGGCCTGTCTAAAACCGACGCGACAACAGCCGTTGAGAGTGTTTTCGACCAAGTCACCAAAACGCTTCAGGGTGGTGACGAAGTCCGGATCGTCGGATTCGGTACCTTCAGCGTGTCGCAGCGTGCCGCCAGTGAAGGACGCAATCCGCGCACTGGGGAGAAAATCCAGATTCCCGCCTCCAAGCAGCCGAAGTTCAAGGCTGGCAAGGGCCTCAAGGACGCTGTGAACGGCTAGAACACCCAGGCGCCGGATGATGCGGCGCAGCGGTATCGGGTTTCGAACGCCTACCAGGACGGCATGGGCGCCCTCAAAAAGGGTTGCCCTGCCGTTTTGTATTTCAGCTCTGCCAAGGCAGGCATCCAAGGCAATGATTTTCGCGTTTCTGAAGGCCAAGCCCCTTGGCGAATGCGCCCGGGTGGCGTATGACCTGCCTCCGCGCCTTTCAGTCATCGGCGCGCGGCGTATATCACGCTTTATGGGCGGTTAGCTCAGCTGGAAGAGCATCTCGTTTACACCGAGAGGGTCGGCGGTTCGAGCCCGTCACCGCCCACCATTTATCCCGAACACACC
>JANQMQ010000043.1 GCA_028279995.1 Candidatus Phaeomarinibacter sp.
CAAGAACATCGATGCCGCCATGGACTTCGTATCGTTTGCGACTTCAACGGAGGGACTCGCAGGCCAGTCGAGCTGGATTGCCTATGGGCCACCGCGCAAGTCGTCCCTGGCGCTCATCGGGGCGTATGCCGAAAACCCCGAAATCGACATGGCCTCGCACATGCCGACAACCCCGGAGCGGCTGGCAAACGGGCTGCAGAACGATTTCGAGTTCTGGGCAGACTACAACGACGAACTCGAGCAGCGTTTCAATGCGTGGCTGGCTCAGTAAGTGCGCACCTGTAGCGCACACAGTGGCGGGCCACACAGATGAGTGCTGCGGACGCAGCCAGTCCTGACGTACCACCGCAGGCACTGAAGCGTCAGCTCCAGCGGGCCAACAGGCTTGCCCGCTGGAAGGCGCTGGGGCTTGTCGCGCCGCTTCTGGTGTTCCTGCTCATTAGCTTCATCCTTCCCATCTTCTCCATGCTGACCCGCAGCGTGTATGCGCCGGTCTTCTCCGAAGTGCTGCCGAAGGTGAGCGAGGCCGTGCAGACATGGGATGGCGAAGGCCTACCGGACGAACCAGTCTTTGCAGCACTGGCGGCCGACATGACCGCCGCTCACGCCAATCGCACCATGGGGCGGGCCGCCACCCGGATGAACTATGAGATACCGGGCACGCGTTCGCTCTTCATGCGGTCCGCCCGCCGTGTGGCGCAGCTGGAAGCGCCCTTCAGTGAAAGCCTTCCGACCCTTGATGCACGTTGGGGCAGCCGAGACACTTGGGCGGCCATCCAGCGCGTTGCGCAGCCCGTGACGGCGACCTTCTACCTGTCCGCTGTCGACCGCACCCTGGATGCTGATGGAACCATTGTTCTCAATCCGGAAGACCAGCGCCTTTATGTGCAGCTGTTCTGGCGCACCTTATGGGTCTCGGCTCTGGTCATGGTGCTCTGCCTCGCGCTCGGCTTTCCCATTGCCTATCTGATGGCGCATCTGTCGCCCGCCCGCGCCAATCTGCTGATGATCCTGGTGCTGCTGCCGTTCTGGACATCCCTCCTTGTCCGGACAACCGCGTGGATTGCGCTGCTGCAGACCCAGGGCGTGCTCAATGATCTGTTCGTGTGGTTCGGGCTTGTGTCCAACGATGGACGCATTCAGCTGATCTACAACCAGATCGGCACCATCATCGCCATGACCCACATCCTGCTGCCGTTCACGGTACTGCCGCTTTACGCGGTGATGCGGGGCATTCCCCCTTCCCTCACCCGCGCCGCCCTGTCTCTGGGGGCCTCACCGGCTGTTGCCTTCCTGCGGGTCTATCTGCCGCTCACCGCACCTGGAATCGGCGCCGGGGCGGTTCTCGTTTTCATTCTGGCCATCGGGTACTACATCACACCGGCGCTTGTGGGGGGCCGCACCGGGCAGCTGATCTCGAACCTCATCGCTTTCCACATGCAGGAAAGCCTCAACTGGGGCCTCGCCGCCGCGCTCGGCGCGCTTCTGCTCGCGGGTGTGCTGGCCCTCTACTGGCTGTATGACCGCCTGGTAGGCATCGACAAGATGAGGCTTGGATAACAATGCCGCCTCCCGTCTACGCAAGCGCTGGTGAGCGCGTCTGGTACTACGGTTTTCGCATTCTGTGCGGAGCCATCTTCCTGTTTCTGATTGCGCCCCTGCTGGTGATCATCCCGCTGTCGTTCAACGCGCAGCCCTACTTCACGTTCACGCCGGAGATGCTGGCGCTGGATCCGGGTGCCTATTCCGGCCGCTGGTATCGCGACATCATCGAGAACGACCAGTGGCTGCACTCGATCCGTAACAGCTTCATCATCGGCATTGCGGCCACGTTCCTGGCCACCGGGCTGGGCACGCTGGCAGCACTGGGGCTGACGAGCCCAGCCATGCCCTACCGGCGCACCATCATGGCGGTGCTGATCTCGCCGATGATCGTGCCGATCATCATCACCGCGACCGGCATGTATTTCTTCTATTCTTCCATAGGCCTGTCGCAGACCCATCTGGGTATCATTCTGGCGCACACGGCGCTGGGTATTCCCTTTGTCATCATCACGGTTACAGCGACCCTTGCCGGGTATGACCAAACCCTGACCCGAGCTGCGCTCTCGCTCGGCGCGCCGCCGCATGTGGCGTTCTTCAAGGTCACCATGCCGATCATTCTTCCCGGCGTCGTGTCCGGCGGGCTGTTTGCCTTTGTCACATCGTTTGATGAGGTGGTGGTGGTTCTGTTCATGGCGGGCTTTGAGGAGCGGACAATTCCCAGGCAGATGTGGGCGGGTATCCGCGAGCAGATTTCGCCAACCATTCTGGCCGTCGCAACATGTCTTGTTCTTGTGTCGATTGCGTTGTTGACGGCGGTCGAACTTCTTCGGCGGCGGTCCGAACGGATGCGGGGTCTTGATGCGGCTTAGGAGCGCGATCACTGCTGCGACATTGGCATTTGTGTTTTCGGCGACAGCACAGGCACAGGCCCAGACAAAGCTGCTTACCTATGAGGGGCAATGGGGCGATGCACTTGAAAGCGTCATTGCCCTGTCAGCCGGCCTGCCTGTCACCATCGACCGCTATGACGCCACGCTCCTTGATGTTGCCGCCGGCGGTGCCTCTCTCATTGATGTGGAAACCGGGGCCGCCAATCATCTGTGTGACCAAGGGCCGGGGCAACCCCTCACGCCAAGCTTCATGGAGAGCCTGCCGGAGGGATTGATGCCTGCGGCCGCGCATCAATGCGGCGTCGGCTATCTTGTCACCTCCCTCATGCTCGCGACCGGCATGGATGGCCCGGAAGACTGGCCTGCCTTCTTTGACACTGCCACCCATCCCGGCGCCCGTGCCCTGCCGCGCGGGGCGCGCGGGACGCTGGAGACTGCCCTGCTGGCTGATGGTGTTGCGTCGGCGGACGTGTATTCGAGGCTTGCCACGCCTGATGGCCGGGCTGCGGCCCTGGCCAGGCTGGATGATCTGTTCGCCCGGACACAGATCGTGTTCTGGGATACGCCGGACGACGCGGTCGCGCTTTTGCGGGCAGGCGCGGTCGCTGCGGCCGCCATGCCATCTGTCCATGCGGCGCAGATTGCGCGAGATGACTCCGGAACCGGGGGTGACATCCTGCGGCTGTCATTCGATGCGCAGATTTACCGCCTGCAGCGCCTTGTTGTCCTTCCCGCCTCCACTTCGGACGAGGAAGTCGTTCACCGCGTGATCGAGCAGGTCCTTTCCGCGGAGGGCCAGGCGCTGCTGGCGGAGACGTTGCTGGCAGGCCCGGTAAACCCGGCTGCATGGCCGGACATTCCAACCACCCTTGCGCCGCTACTGCCGACTGCTCCCGGCCACCGCATTTCCGAAAAAGGCCTTGCCGATGACCCGGACTTCTGGGCCCTTCACGGCGAGGCGCTGGAACGCGAGTTTGCTGTCTGGCTGGACGCGCACGAAAGTGCTGAAGGGCCGGTTTCGCCCTAACGGGCAACCGTCTCGTCAAGCGACGCCAAAGAAGAGTAAGTTAGGCGCGTCAACGCTAGGCCAGAATCAGCCTTATCATGCGTTGCGGGGAAAGTGCCTGGGGAGAGAGGCAGAATGCTTTTTGATCTCGTATCGATCTTGTGGCGGCTGGCCGCCGTTTCTGCGGCCATTGCTGTCATCCTGCATTTTCTCGGCACAGATGCGAACGCCGTACTGGCGCAAGTCGGCGCAACACCCGCAGAAATCGGCGCTCTCATTGCGCGGGGCTGGGAGTTGGCCCTGCCTAACCTGATGCTCGGTGTCGTTGTAATCGTGCCCCTGTGGCTGATCGTGTTCATGATGCGGCCTCCGCGCAACTAGGCCCCGCAACTAGAGTGCGTGACTAACGCGAAAAAGCGCACTCCAATCTCCTCAAGAAAAGTACTGGCATAGCCGATCCAACGTGGTTAACGTTTTGCCCGCGTGGGACACCTAATCCACGGAAATCCAGGGAGATTTTCTATGCGACTACTCAAAAGCGCGGCACTTGCTGCCTTGCTGACCGGCGCGGGCGCTGTTGCGGCTCTTGCCAATGTGGGTGCCGGACTTGTGGGCAACTCGGTCACCGTGACCGGCCCTGATGGCGCGAGCGTCATTCTGTATTACCCGGATGCCTCAACTGTTGAGCGCCAGGCGCCTGACGGTTCAACCGCATCGGGTACATGGTCCGTCAACGGCCAGGACATCTGCACGGCATTCCCGGGCGAGGAAGAAGCCTGTGTCACCGTGACGGAAGAAGCACCCACAGTTGGTGCCTCCGGCGAGATTCCCGGTGAAGGCGGAGTGAGCACCTGGGCTGTGTCTGAAGGCAAGGCCTTCTAAGCTGCTCAAGCTGCAATGATATTTGCCGCCTTGACGCGGCAGACCAAGGGCGGGAGTGCTGCAACAGCGCTTCCGCCCTTCTTCGTTTCAGCCTTGAGGATCATTGTCCGCTGAAGAACTTGACGATCGACATGCC